>JAAYUH010000106.1 GCA_012517755.1 bacterium
ATATCATTTTTTGATTTAATAGCAATACAAATTCTTTAAATTTAAAATTAATCAAATAATAACAACGCAATTTTGATTATTGACATAAATTATGCTGTTACTTTTGATATATAGTTTTATTTTTATAGTTATATTTTATATTTAATTCATCGAAACTAATTCCTAAATTATTAGTTAACTTTTTATAATTTGGATAATCACTTGATTCTATATCAAATTTTAATAAAAAATATGTAGACAGCATTTCAGTTACTCTATATAACCTTGCAATCGCATCGTCATATTTTGCCTGTTTTTCTGTACCTCTTCTTTGAGCATTAATGAATAAATCTATTATTCTATATTCATCAATCATATTTAATTTACCTTTTATCCATTTTTTCTCTATCTCCTCTAAAAATTCAATATTTTTTTCTATATTTGGAGGTAACCATCTATTGGATATTCCTAATCTATTAAAATCAGTTTTAATCTTTATTAATTTTTTACTCAATTCGGGATTCTGTTTTGGATTGCTATGTTCAAATCTGTCCCAATCTCTATAAATTGTTATTAATTCATTCAATTTCTCTATCTTTGCATAACTTGCAGGATTTTTAACAGACTCTAAAAGATTCTCACAAACTTTTATTGCAGCATCATAAAAGTGAGAATTGTAAAGATTCTCGACTAACTCTAACTCTATATCGCCATAAACATCAAAAGGGTTATCAATCTCCTTTATCCTCTCAGAAAAAGGTACAACATTTCTATTAACCTCAATACCATTAAGATACACCATTGGTATTCTATAATAGAAAGCAGCGAGAGATAGTGAAGTATTCATCATTTTTCTACCACAAGTTGGATCAGTAACAATTTTCTGATTTTTGATTTTATCAATTATCTCTTTTATAATATTATAATTTTGTTTAACATCATCTTCGTAAATTTTTTCAAGATGGATATCTATATTAAGATTTCTAATTTCCATATCATTTCCAACTATACTTGCACTTTCTAAACTACTTTCAGTATGTAAAAGATAAACTTTTTCAGGTTTTAGAATTAGAATGCTTAAAATAATAGGTTCTATTTGCATGCCAACTGTCATTAAAAGTGTTTTAGTTTCTAATTTTTCTTTTACTTTAATATTTTCTTTTATAATAGGTATATACTTTTTCTCATAGTTAAAAAGATTTTTTTTAGATGAATTAACTAAATTTAAATCTTGAATTTTATTATCTTTTAAAGAGCCTATGCCTTCAGAGAAATTTTCAAGTTGTTTATAAATATTGCACCATTCATTTTTATCATCAGCCAATTTCTCAATTATTTTAAAAATTTTTTCATATTTAATTAATAATTTTTGATTATCTCCCATTTTAACCTCCGATCTATCTTATTCTTAGTTTATAAATTATTGAAAAATAAATTGATATAGAAATTAATATTATTCCAATAGAAATCAATGACAAATATTTATTCAAAAAAATTATTATATCAATGGAACCAAAGAATGATATTATTAATCTTCCCACATCTTCAAGTATTGGTATTGTCAGTAAAAATATGAAAAGTATAAAGAATATGAATAAATTTCTTTCATTTAAAACACTTTTGATTAAATAAAAATAATTATAAAGTAACTTTATGGTTAAAGATAAAGCTAATATATTAAAAATTATTTCGGAGCCAATTTTTTTTCTAAAAAACCCAACTCTTATCATAAAATATAATCCTAAATAAATTACAGATAGTGAAAGTATTGCGTTAAAAAGTTCTTTATTATTTAAATCAATAAAATAAAATATATATAATGAAAATAAAGTGATTCCTATTCTTATTACTAAATCAACTCCTTTTATTAGTAACAATGTCATAGTAAAAACCAATATAAGAAAATAATATAAATTTGACATATTTATATTAGAAATGATTAATATTTTTATTAGAGAAAAGAGAATCAAAGAATTGGATATTGTTTCTGTCAAGAATTCAATATAAGTTTTATCCTGTTTTATTTTTTCCATTTTTAAAAAATACGAAAATTTATAATTAATATTTTTTTATTTATATATTTATTACAACTAAACCTTTAATTAAACCTTTTTTTGTTACATTTCCATTAACATAAACAGTTGAAGCAGAATCATTATCGAAATAAGCTTCACCAAATTCATTTGTATATTGACTTTTTGTAACCCCACTAGTTAGAAAACCAGTTATATAAAGTGCAACTCTTGCTCCTTTAACTGGTTTACCTGTTCTCCTATCAACAACTTTTACTGTTATCATATCTTTTTTCCTTTTTATTAAGTTAGAAATTTCGATTTATACTATTCCCCTCAAACCTCTTCTTGTAATATCGAGAATAACTTTTATAACATCTTTTAAATCTCCTTCTTTATTTTTATCATCTAAGTTGAATGATATTGTTTCAACTTTATCTATAATTGATTTTAAATTGTTAGAAATTTCATCTTTTGTCATATTTTCTAATTTTTTATTATAAATTTTTCTCAAAACCTCTCTTAATATATCATTATCTGGCTTTAAATATTCTTTTATTAATCCTAAAAAATCATCTTCTGAACCTAAATCTTTTTCAAATTGAGTTCCAGATTTTGTCTCACCTTTTACATAATAAATATCTGGCTTATCTCGCTCTAAATTTTTTCTTTTATCTAAAAAGCCAGAAAATAAACTTACAATAAAAATTTTTAATGAATCTAAATCAGTTAATAAACTTACAATTTCTGGATCTAAACATTTAAGTGGTCTCCCAAAATTTTTTCTTTCAATTTCTATCTTTACTGCATTTTTTTCTTCTGGGAAAATTACAATGGAAAAATTGTTTGGATTGGTAACCCAATTAAAAAACCTAATCTCATGCTTATCGTAGTTTTTCCAATTATAGATTGGAACACCATGTGTCATATTTAAAGCAACTATCCTATTATTCTGTGTACTATCTGCTTCGATTACAGAAAACCTTTTTCTAATAGATTTAATTAAATTGTCTAAAAAAATTTCTTCTTCATTACTCGGATTTGGGTATGATACAAGGTTTCCAATTATATATGATTTTATTTCTTTAGAAGTTTGAATTTTATCTGTCATATCTAAAAAACCGTTTGATGCGCCAAAGAGAATAAATGTTATTTCTTCGATATATTTATCTTCTGATTTTTTTTCTTTCTCTACATAATTATATTCATACCAGATTAATTTCCATATATTAAGAGCAGAAACCTCATTTTTTAATAACCTTTTACTAAAATCTATAAATTCATTTACATTTGTTTCTCCTACTTTATATCTTTTACTTTCTTGTGTAAATATTATAGTGAAATTTTTTTCCTGTAAATTTTTAAGCTCAAAATCGCTTGGAACATTTAACAAAAGTTGGTACTTTTTATAAGAATTATAATCATCTGGTACAACAAATTCCCATTGCATTTCTTTAAGAACAGATCCAAGATAATTTCTTGAAATAACTATATCTTCATATAATTTATTTTCAGAGATACTTTTTGGCATAGGAAAATATTTTCTTGATGGCACATTATATTTCTGTCTAATATCTATTGTTTTATTATATAAATTCAAAGTTTCATCAAAATAGTTTTCAATTGAATTTTTCCAACCCTGCACTGGATCTCCAAATAGTTGCCACATATGTCCGGAAATTTCAGCAAGATCATTTGATAGATTTTTAAGTTCGTTTAAAAGAATATCCCAAACTTTACATTCTAAAAGTACCTGCGCTTTTTGAATATAATCATTTTGTATATATTTATTGTATGAATCAGAATTTGCCATCATACTACTTTCTAATTTTTCTACATCTAATTCTTGAATAGAAACTGGATTTTTCTTGGGATCTTTTAATATTTCTAACCTATTTAATATTTCATCTTTAAACTGAATTATCCAATCATTAACTAATTTTAAAAAATCATAAGCAATGACCAAAAGATTTGGTTGTGTTTGTAAAGTTCTATATTTTCCTGTTGATTTATCGATAAAAATCTCCTTTATTTCATTAACAATAAGTTTTAGAAAATTCTCTTTTATTAATTTAGATTGATAATTAATCCAACCCCAAATTGTATTAATATCCATAGATAATTTTTCACCTAAATAAATATTTATTTCATTATGGCAACTATTTATAACATCAACATTTCTAACTCTGTTAAAAAAATTGGTTGTATAATTTACATACTCGGATAATTGTTTAATTGCTTGATCAATCGGAAAGTATTGGTCCTTCTCAGATGCACCACTTAAAAAGACATCCTTTAAAGAAATTAATTTTTCTCTATTTTCAAGTGGACTTTCAATTGGAATAGACTTGTTTTTAATGTAATCGATAACCATTTTTGTAAAATTTAAAGAATTATACATAAAATGTTCTGCTTTTGTTTCACCTTCATTGGTTGGATTACCCCTTCCCAAAAGTTTACTGAATAAGTCTAAAGTGAATTTATATGAAAATGTTTTCAACACTTGATTATCAGGAAATTCAAAAACACTGATTCCAAAATTTGAAAATTTTGAATATGTTTTTTGGTCATTTAATTTAGTTATACTATCCCTTAAGCCTTCTCTAATTGTATCACTTGGGTCTTGAATTAAATAATAAATAAAATCAGATATTGCAGGACAAACCCCAAACATCGGAGGTTTAGTTTCGAGATGAATTTTCTCATTTACACCATCAATTAAAAAACAAAAATCAAATAAACCACTATTATTCAGAATTTTTATATTATTTGTATATTCAATACTTATATTCTGCGTATGATATAATCTTACA
>JAAYUH010000107.1 GCA_012517755.1 bacterium
AATTTTTCATTAATTTCATCTTCTTTTAAATCTCTACATCTTCTTGAATATTTTGGCATTAATCCCTTTTTTAATGCTTCATCTCTATCTTTCTCAATCTCTTCTTCAGAGCAAAAACAGTAGTATGCCTTATCTTCATCTAACAATTTATCAATATAACTTTTATATATATTCAGTCTTTCTGATTGTCTATAAGGACCAAAAGGACCTCCAATATCTGGCCCTTCATCCCAATTTAAACCAAGCCACTTTAAACCATTTAAAATATCATCTTCATATTCTTTTTTTGATCTTCCCTTATCTGTATCTTCAATTCTTAAAATAAATTTACCTTTATATTTTTTTGCGTATAAATAGTTAAAAAGAGCAGTCCTCACATTTCCAATATGCATATAACCAGTAGGTGAAGGTGGAAATCTAACCCTAATCATAAAACCTCCAGCTAAAATCTTTTTTTTTATTATACAATAAAATTGAGGTAAAAAATGATTGCAGATTTTTTTACTTTTCTTAGAATTTTATGTAGTGTGTATATAATCTATCTTGGACTTTTCAATGCAGGTAATTTTAATATATATTTTTATACAATTCTAATTGGTTGGACTTCAGATATTCTTGATGGATATTTTGCAAGAATTTTTAATAAAGATGGGAAATTAGGAAAATATGATTTTCAGGTAGATTTATTCTTTGAATGGTCATTTTTCTTTTATTTATATAAATTCAAATATGTAAATTCAACTATATTTATCTTATATAATATTATTTTCCTTTTCTTGATTTTCTTCTTACCTTCAAAAACTCTCTTGATGAGTTTACAGGCACCAGTTACTTTTACTCCATTTATAATTGCTTTATTAAATTATAATGAATTAAGAATAGTAATTTTCTTCTGGCTAATAATCAACCTATTTCTATTTTATAAAAGATTTTTTAATGTTATCAAAGAATATATTGATGGACTTCCATCAAGTGAACCAAAAGAAGAAAAGAAAGATGTAAAAAAATAAATTTTTCAAATAAATGTTAAAAAGGGTCAGTCCCTAATTTAACATTTTTATTTCTTTTATGTCAAGTTTATTAAATTACCTTGAAAAGAGAAACATTATTTTACTTTTTAACTTTTCTAAGAAACTTAAAGAAATTCATATTATAAAAAGATTTAATAGAGCAGTAAAGATGTGTTTATACATTAAACTTTAGGAAATCTACTTTCTTATTTTGTTATTTCCGTGAAAACGGGAATCTAATCCATCCATTTTGTCATTCTCGTGAAAACTGGAATCTAATCCATCCATTTTGTCATTCCCGGTTGAAACTGGAATCCAGTATTTCTATCAGTAATACAAATTTCTACTTCCACAGGAATAACAGTGTTTATTGTCGTTCTCGTGGAAACGGGAATCTAATCCATCCATTTTGTCATTCTCGTGAAAACTGGAATCCAGTTTTTTTCTTTTGTCATTCCCGTGAAAACGGGAATCTAATCCATCCATTTTGTTATGTCCGTGAAAACTGGAATCCAGTATTTCTATCAGTAATAAAGATTCCCGCTTCTACAAGAATAAATGTTTGGATGATTTTTTCAGAGATCTCTATATAATCTATTTACATATTCATTTTTTCTAATATAATTTAAATTTGTGGAGAGATGGCTGAGTGGCCGATAGCACCCGCCTGGAAAGCGGGTAGGTGGGTTAAAACTCGCCTCGCGGGTTCGAATCCCGCTCTCTCCGCCATTTAGGAAAAATTAAAACTTCCATTAATATCGTAGTTTTATAGGTAAAAAATTTTCCAAACATTGATAAATATTCTAAAAATTTTAACTTACTTGTTTAGCAAGTTTATAAGTTAAAAAATAAAAACAATCTCAATTTTTCTCTTGTTTTTTCATTTTTTGTGCTTCAAAATTATAAACTTATAACTGAAAAAAAATCAAACAACTTTTAAAATGTTAGTTTAAACTTTATTTTCTACATTAATAGATTTTAAATTCTTATTTAAACTAAAAAATTTTCTAAGTTCTAAAAGTCCAACAATTACTATCATTACTAATGCAGTTAATAGAAATTGAACAAAGTTAATCTCTATTAGATTAAGATTTTTATTTAAAAATGGAAGATAGATACCAAGAATAAGAAAGCCAATTGCTGAAGCTGCCCATATATTCATAACTTTGTTGGTAAATATTCCTAAAGAAAAAATTGGTTCTTTATCAGAACGGGAAATGTAAGCAAGAATAATATGACCAAAAATCCAAGCAATAAAAGCCAAAGTTTGGGATTCAATAAGGCTTAAATTCTGAGAGCGAGCATAAAGATAAACAAGTGTTACCCCAGCAAATAAGACAAAACCTTTAATTAAAATATCTTTAATGACACTATTGTTAATTATGTTTTCTTTTGGATTACGTGGTGCTCTTGTATATATATCTTTTTCACTTGGTTCTGCAACAAATCCAGCAGAAGCTGCTAAGTCCATAAACAACTCTAATATTATTATTTGAATTGGAGCAAGAGGCATTGGAATACCTAAAAGAACAGGAAAAAGAAATATCAATATTAAAGCAACTTTAACTGCAAGATAATATTTAATTCCTTTCTGTAAATTATCAAAGAATTTTCTTCCTTCAAATATACCCTGAGTGATAGTAATATAATTATCATCAGCTAAAACAACTTCAGCTGCTTCTTTAGCAACATCTGTACCACGAATACCCATGGCAATTCCTATATCAGCACCTTTTAAAGCTAAAGCGTCGTTAATACCATCACCTGTAACTGCTACTACTTCTCCATTTTTCTGAAGGGCCTGAACTATACGATATTTGTGCTGTGGTGTAGTTCTTGCAAAAACTGAAACATCTTTTACAATTTCTTGAAGTTCTTCATCTGTTAGACTATCTAACTCTTCTCCAGTCATAACCTCACTATCTTTTTTCAAAATACCAACCTCTTTTGCAATAGAACGAGCAGTCAAAGGATGATCGCCAGTAACCATAATTGTTCTTATACCTGCTTTTGCTGCTTTGGCAATTGTTTCTTTAACTCCACTTCTTGGGGGATCTTCAAAGCTTATTAATCCAACAAAATTTAAACCTCTTTCAATTTTTGAAAAATCAAGATCTTTTTCATTAATATCTAATCTTTTGTACCCGACTGCAATAACCCTTCTGCCTTTCGAAGTTTCCTCAGCTAATTTATTTTTAACATCTTCACCTATATTTTGACACATATCAAAAATTTCTTCAGGAGCACCACTTGTAAATAATTCATACTCATTTCCATTTTTTCTTATTATTGATTTAGTTTTTCTACCATTTCCAATATTTCTTTGACTAACTATTTCTGAAGATGTATTTTCTATGTTAAGTTCTATAGCTCTATTTTTTATCTCTATTTCCATTGGAGATAGAGAGTATTGAGAAATAGAACTAACCGCTTTTTCAATAATATCTTTTTCATTATTAGGATAAATTGAGACAATTTTCATCTGATTCTTAGTAATGGTACCAGTTTTATCAGTAACAATAACTGTAGCGTTACCTAATATTTCAGCAGCTTTTATTCTTTTAACTAAAAAATTGTTTTTAGAGAGAGTATAAGAGCCTAATCCTAAAACCATAGTGATAACGATTGGAAGTTCTTCTGGAATAGTTGCAAAAGAAAGAGAAAGTCCTGTCAAAATCATTGTTCTTAAATCCTGACCTCTTATAACTCCTATAACAGGAATAAGAATAGAAAAGAAAATTGCAACATAGACTAATTTTCCTGCAAGACTTTTCATAGCAAGTTGAAGAGCAGTTTTTGGTGGTTTAACCTCTTTAAGCGTAGCTGCAATTTCACCAAGTTTTGTGTTTTTTCCAGTAGATACAACCAAAGCCTCTCCTTCTCCAGAAACAACTATAGTTCCAGCAAATATTTCATCGCCAATATTTTTTTCTTGTGGAAAAGATTCTCCTGTCAGTGCAGATTCATCAACTTGTAAACCTATACTCTTTTGAACTTTTCCATCTGCAGCAATTTTAGTTCCTTGAGTTAAAATCAGGATATCTCCTGGTACAACATTTTCAGAATCTATTTCAGTAATTTTTCCATCTCTAAATGCTTTTGTTTTTGGAGCAGCAATTTTTTCTAAAGAAGCAATTGCTTTTTTTGCTCGAAATTCATTATAAACTTCTGATAAAATCAATAAAAAAATAACCACAAAAATTGTGATAGCATCTGTAAATTTTCCCCAGATACTATAGAAAAAGCCAACAACTAAAAGAAGAAGAATCATTGGTTCTGTTACTTCATGTTTAGCTATTCCAAAAAAACTTATTTTAGATGGTTTAAAAATTTGATTTGGACCAAACTCTAAAAGTCTTTTTTGTGCCTCTTGAGTGGTAAGTCCTCTGTTTTCTTCCTGATTCATATGATTACCTCCTTGATTAGTTCTTTAATCTTTTTTCTTGCTTCAATTAATACTCTTTTTCCTTTCTCTGTAGTTTTATAATATTTTCTTATTCTTCCTTTAACTAACTCCTTTTGACATTTAAGATATTTTTCTTTTTCTAAAGAATGAAGTATAGGATAGAGAGTACCAGGACTAATTTTATATCCATGCCTACTCAATTCTTCTATTAACCATAATCCGTAAACTTTTTTTTCAACAGCATGATAAAGGATATGTATTTTAATGAAACCAAGAAAAAAATCGTGCGTTAAATTATTTATATCTTTATAATTATCAGATTTCGTTATCATATTTCGATATTACGATATTTAAATAATAATGTCAATTAAGTGTTGATAAGATTGTTGAAAAACCCTCAATTTTTATTCTTGTCTTCACGAAATTGGGGAAACGGGAATCCAGTATTTTAATTTTGTCATTCCCGTGAAAACGGGAATCCAGTATTTTAATTTTGTCATTCCCGTGAAAACTGGAATCCAGTATTTCCCTTTATTTGTCATTCTCGTGTAAACGGGAATCCATTCTCTATTTTGTCATTCCCGTGAAAACGCGAATCCAGTATTTTTATTTTGTCATTCCCGTGAAAACGGGAATCCAGTATTTCAATCTGTAATTTAGATTTTTGCTTCCATAGGAATGATAGTTTAAACAACTTTTTCAGAGACCTCATTTATTTATAATAAAAAAATATTTTTATTTAATATGATTTATAATTATATGGGGCAGTGGCTCAGAGGGAGAGCGCATCCTTCGCAAGGATGAGGTCGCGGGTTCAAATCCCGTCTGCTCCACCAATTTTCTTTAATTCCTCTATTATATTTCCTAAATATTTTACCTTCTTTAAATAATATATTACTCTATTTTTCTGTTCTTCATTGTTAATTATAAAATCATAGTTATCTGGATATTGATTTTTTATATCATTATCACTCACTTCAATATCTTTAGATAAAATATCCAGTATGATATCATATTTTATCTCAACCATAGAATTGATATCAAAATTTTTTTCAAGCTCTTCTAAAGTTTCTCCTCTTTCTTTAAGAAAATCTTCAATTGTGTATCCACTTTTTAATAACTCTTCCTTAAGATGCTCAATTTTGTGGTATGTTTCATCTTTAATATAACTTTTTGGAATATAGAAATCATTAATTTTAATTAATTTTTCTTGTATCATCCTTTCTAAGTAGTCATCTTGAAATCTCTCTTTTAATATAATATCTTTAACTTTTAATTTAAATTCATCTATACTATTTGCACCAAAATCTTTTATAAATCCCTCATTGATTTCAGGATATTTAGGACTTTTAATCTCTGATATCTCTATTTCAACAAAATTATTATTAATATTAATCTCTTTTCTTTCGCCTTTTGATAAACCTATTAAATGATCTTCAAGTATATTTTTCTTCTCTCCAATAATAACTGCAATTTCTTTAAAATCATCTTCTTTATTAAATCTGTATTTAAAAATAACATAATCACCATTTTCAACAACTCCCTTCTCCTTAGGAACAAACTCTTTCATTTCCTCCTGTATCTGTTTTATCTTTTTATCAATATCCTCTTCTTTGATATCTTTTATATTGTTAATAATTTCATTTAAATCAACAGATTTAACCTCAGGTATTTTATATGTTGTTAAATAAAATTTTAAGTTATCTTTTGAAAATTCAGAAAAATTTGATTCGATCGAAGGAAAAAGTTCCTTATTCTCTTTAAATATCTTCTCGATACTTGAATCTCTTATCTCCTTTTTCAATTCTTCGATGATTGTATCTTCTCCAACAGCATTTTTTACCATATTATCTGGTGCTTTACCTGGCCTGAAACCAGGTATTTTAACTTTATTTCTAAACTTATTTAAAATTTTGTTATATGTTTTGTCATATTCTTCTAAATCATATGAAATTTCAAACTCTAATTTATTTTTATCTTCACTTTTGATTGAAATATTCAAATTAACCTCCTTCTTCTTTTCCTAAAAAAACTGTGTTATACCAATTAATAATTTTCTCTACTCTATTTCCATAGATAATTATTTCCTGATTCTCCTCCATTAATTTATCTTTAAGTTGAGCTAATCTTTTATTTGCTTCAACATCTATATATTTTTCTTTTACCTTGTCTTTAAAACTCTCAAAGTCATCTATTCTATCGATAATTTTAAATATATAAAAACCATCGATAGTACTTATTGGTTTTGAAACTTCACCAATTTTTAAATCAAAAATTACTTCATTAATTATTGCATTGTATTTATATATATCAAAATAATCAGATATGCCATCGTTATCTTTAATATCTGAATATTCTTTGACAAGCGAAGTAAAAGAGTAACCTCTTAAAAATTTATTATATGCTTCATTTATTTTTGCCTCTTTTAGCTTTCTATCAGTATCATTTGCTTCTGACTTAATATAAATTATCTGTGCTTTAATTAATACAAATTCGCTTTTATTTTCATTAAAATATTTAATTAATTCTTTTTCAGATAAATTATTCTTAACTTCATTTTCTATTTCTTTTCTTATCAATTCAGCAAAATAAACTCTATATTTATCATTGCCAACATAATCTTCATTATTCAACTCTTCTTCTTTAACTTCATAACCTTTTTCCTTTGCATATTTCATAATTAATGAATCTTTTATTATCTCATCTGTTACCTGTTTCTTAATTGTTAAATATTGTTCTTCATATACAGGATTATCAATATTTTCGATTCCAACAGTTAATAGTATTCTATTGTTTATTTCTTGATAGGTAATAATATCATCACCAACTTTTACTGCAATTTGAGACTCTTCATACCACCATCTTGAAATTTGCCTATATGCAAAATATCCGATAGCTACAATTATTAAAATTATAATAAGCCATTTAAAAATTTTGTAATTTTTTCTTTTTTTCTTTTTCAAAATTTTTCATCCTTTCATAGTGGTGCGAAGGGCGGGACTCGAACCCGCATGGACTTAATGTCCACTGGATCCTAAGTCCAGTGCGTCTACCAATTCCGCCACCCTCGCAGAATTTTTTACAATTGGTGGGTCGTACAGGAGTCGAACCTGTAACATCCTGATTAAGAGTCAGGTGCTCTACCACTTGAGCTAACGACCCATTAATATTGTTATCATTGGTGCGCCTAGCAGGAATCGAACCTGCAACCTGCGGATTAGGACTCCACCGCTCTATCCTATTGAGCTATAGGCGCAAATGGGGTGGACGACGAGATTCGAACTCGCAACCATCGGATCCACAGTCCGATGCTCTAACCAATTGAGCTACGTCCACCATGGTGCGCCCAGCAGGATTCGAACCTGCGGCCTACGGATTAGAAGTCCGTTGCTCTATCCAGCTGAGCTATGGGCGCGAAATGGTCGGGGCGAGAGGATTCGAACCTCCAACCTCATGTACCCAAAACATGCGCGCTAGCCAAATTGCGCCACGCCCCGAAATTACCTTTAAAAGTATATCTAAATTTTAGAAAAAATTCAAGTAATTTCACATAGTTAACAAAGTAGACTGTCTACTTTGTTAACTATTTTATAAATATAGATAGAATGAATGCAATTATTAATGCTGGTAAAAAATTTGCGAGTTTTATTTTTTTTATACCAAGTAGATTTAAACCGATTCCAATTATTAATACACCCCCAACACCTGTAATCATATTTATTGTGTGAGTAGTAAATAGATTTTTTATTAAAGACGAAAATAAAGTTATTCCTCCTTGATATAAAAGAATAGGCAATGTTGAGAACATTACTCCAATTCCAAGTGTTGAAGATAAAGCAATAGAAGTTAATCCATCAAGAATTGATTTTGTATAAAGGATTGTAGCATCACCAGTTAATCCTTCATTTATAGAACCAATTATAGCCATTGAACCAATACAAAATATTAAAGTAGATGTAATAAAACCCTCAGTAAAAGATGATTTTGCTTTGATTCTATTTTTTATTTTGTTACCAAAACTTTCAAGAAACTCCTCAATTTTTAAAATTTCCCCAATGATAGCGCCAAATAATATCGAAAAAACCATTATTATTATGTTGTCTGTTTTTAATGCAAGTATTATACCAAGAGTTAAAGATGATAAACCAACAGCGTCAAAAGCAATTTTTTTTATATTTTCAGGAAATTTTTCCCCAATTAAAATTCCTATGAAACTCCCCACAATTACTGTAATTATATTGACAAAAGTACCTTTCATTTATAAAGGCTGGAGAGTTAAACACTCTCCAGCTCTTCTTCCTTATTTTTTTCAACTATTTTTATCTTTTCATATTCACTGAATCCAGTGCCAACAGGAATTAAACTTCCTACAATTATTGCCTCTTTTAATCCCTCAAGGGTATCTGTCTTACCAGCGATAGCTGCTTCAGCAAGAACTTTTGTTGTTTCTTGGAATGATGAAGCAGATAAGAATGAATCAGAAGATAAAGCAGCTTTTGTTAATCTTAAAAGTAAAACTTTATAACTGGCTTTTTGTTTACCTTCAGATTCAATAACTCTATTCTCTTCTTCGATTTCACTTCTTTCAACCTCTTGACCTGGATAAAAATTAGTATCACCTGGATTTATTATGATAGCTTTTCTCGTGAGTTCCCTTAAAATAATTTCTATATGTTTATCATTGATTGAAACACCTTGGCTCTTATAAACATTTTGTATTTCATTAAGAAGATATTGTTCTGTTTCTCTCAAACCTTTAATCTGGAATATTTTATGTGGATCAAGTGGTCCTTCTGTTAATCTATCTCCTGCCATAACAAAATCGCCCTGTTCAATTTTTAAAGTTCTGCCATAGGGAACTCCATAAATTGTCTCTTTACCCATTAATTTCTTTATAACTTCATCCTTATCAAAATTTATCAAATCTTTTATTTTTTCAATTTTTATTTCTTTAAGAACCTCTTTTATCTCTTCATTAAATTCACTATCTTTGATTGAAACATTCAAATCAATAGAGTTATTTTCATTCAAAACAGATATAATTTTCTCATACAATTCTATTGCTTCTTCTTTATTTCTTGGAGTGATTATAATTTTTCTTGATTCCTCTTCGTTTCTGATAACTACATAGCCTGAAACTTCAGAAATTACTGCTCCACCTTTTGGTTTTCTAACTTCAAAAAGTTCTTCTACTCTTGGTAAACCGGTTGTTATATCCTTTGCTGCAATACCTCCTGTATGGAATGTTCTAAGAGTTAATTGAGTACCTGGTTCTCCAATTGATTGTGAAGCAATAATTCCAACAGTTTCTCCAAAATTAACAAGTTTTCCAGTTGATAAATCTCTTCCATAACATTTTGCACAAACTCCGTTTGGTGATTGACAAGTTAGAATGGAACGAATTTTTACTTTTTTAACACCATAATCTTTTATTTTTTGAACTGCTTTTTCATCAATCTCTTCACCTTTTTTCAAAAGTAACTCTTTTTTCATAGGTATTTTTATATTAAATTCAAAAATATTATTTTTTTCAAGAGTTTTTATAACTTTTTCTGTTAATGGTGTGTTGTTCTTAATAATCAAATTATTATCATTATCATAAATATCTTTTGCAATACTTGCTTCTTTAGGTATCTTTTCATCAGTTTTATATTTTATTATTTTCTCTGGAGGAGAGTAGATATCTTCTGCTGTATATCTACCAATAATTCTTTCTTCAAGTGTTTCGATAATTCTTTGACCTTCTTTTATCTCTTCAACTTCTATACCATCAGTAAAGTTTCTAATCCAGACAGTTTCAACTTCTCTTTTTTCAATTTCATTAGCTTTATCTTTAGTAATTTCATCATCTTTTTTAATAATAACTTCTTTTGTTTTTGGATCAATAACATCTTCAGCTGCAACTTTTCCTACAATTTGTCTATAAAGTGACTTTACAACTTTATCTCCAACCTTTAGTGCTTTTACAGGTATTCTTTCACAATCATCATATTTTATGAAAACTTTATGAGCAACATCAGCAAGTCTTCTTGTTAAATATCCAGCATCTGATGTCTTTAAAGCAGTATCAGCAAGACCTTTTCTTGCTCCATGTGTTGATATGAAGTATTCAAGAACAGACAAACCTTCTCTTAAGTTAGATTTAATTGGAAATTCAATGATTCTTCCAGATGGATCTGACATAAGCCCTCTCATACCAACCATCTGAAGTATCTGTTCTGGTTTTCCTCTCGCTCCAGATTGAGCCATAAGTAAAAGGAAATTGAATGGATCATATTTATATATTTCTTTAACAAGATCATCGCCTGCTTTTAACCATATATCGATTGTTTTTTTATATCTTTCATTATCTGACATTAAACCTTTTTCATAATATTCTCTTATCTTTTTTTCTTCCTGTTCTGCAATTTTTATAATCTCATTTCTTTTTTCAGGTATCACCATATCATCTAAACCAATTGTCAAACCAGCTATTGTTATCATTTCAAAACCTATTCTTTGAATAGCATCGAGAAGCTCTGCTGTTTTTTCAAAACCATACTTTTTGAATATTTGCATAAATAAATCGTTTATACTTTTTTGATCAATAAGTTTGTCAAAAAATGGAAACGAATCATCTTCAAGAACTCCATTCATTAAATCATTGAATATGACCCTACCTACTGTAGTGTTCTTTATCCAATTCTTTTTCCAATAGAAATCAATTATAGTATGGTATGAAATTTTTTCATCATCAATGGCTGCTTTAAGATCTTCTACAGTGAAAAATTTAAGACCTTCTCCTTTTTCACCTTTTTTCTCCATTGTCAGATAATAACATCCAGCAACAACATCTTGAACAGGAAGAGTTAATGGTTTCCCATGAGCTGGAGAGATTATATTATATTTTGAAAGAAGAAGATATTTTGATTCTGCTTGTGCAGCAATAGAAAGAGGAAGATGAACTGCCATCTGATCTCCATCAAAATCTGCATTGAATGGAGGACATACAAGAGGTGATATATTAATCGCTTCACCATCAACAAGGACAGGTTTAAATGCCTGTATACTCATACGATGTAATGTTGGTGCCCTATTTAATAAAACAACATAATCTTTAACAGTGTCGGCAAGAACTTTCCATACAGGGCTGTTTATATCTTTTACAGCTTGTTCAATCATCCATTTAGCACTTCTTAAATTTAAAGCTATTCCTCTTTCTTCAAGATTATGCATTAAAAAAGGTTTGAAAAGTTCAAGAGCAATACTTCTTGGTACTCCACATTCATCAAGTTTTAAGTTTGGTCCAACAACTATTACACTTCTTCCTGAGTAATCGACTCTTTTTCCAAGAAGATTTTGTCTGAATCTACCCTGTTTTCCTCTCAAAATATCAGAAAGGGAATGAAGTGGTCTATTATGAGAACCCATAATTGGGTGAACCTTATGTGAATTATCTAATAGTGCATCAACTGCTTCTTGTAACATTCTTTTTTCATTTTGTAACATAATATCAGGGGCATTAACATCAATTAATTTTTTTAATCTATTGTTTCTATTTATCACTCTTCTATACAAATCGTTCAAATCAACTGAAGCAAATCTTCCACCATCAAGGGGAAGAAGTGGTCTCAAATCAGGAGGAATAACAGGAAGAACAGTTAATACCATACTTTCAGGTCTACTTCCAGATTTTGTTAATGATTCAACATAGTCCAGTCTTTTCATTGCACCAGTTTTTTTCTGTTTTGAATAAGAATTCTTTATATCTTCTTTAAGTTCATCTCTTAATTTTTCAAGATCAATAGCTTTTAAAAGTTCATAAACTGCCTCAGCTCCTCTCTTTGCAACAAAGTTAAATCCCTTTTCTTTATATTCTCTATACTCTTCTTCACTTATAACCTGTTTTTCTTTTAAAGTAGAGTTTCCAGGATTAATAACAACATAAGCAGCGTAATAGACAATTTTTTCAATATCATTTTTAGACATATCAAGAATAACTGGGATTATATTTGTTGATCTGAAATACCATATATGAACAATTGGTGCAG
>JAAYUH010000108.1 GCA_012517755.1 bacterium
AATTATTATGAAAAGTGGAGAAAGAATTATCAAAAATAGAACTGATAATAAAACATCTATCATTCTTTTTAATATTTTCTCTTCATCTGTTAAATTAATTTTAGATATTTCAAAAAATGGCTTATCTGAAATATTTATAATGTTAGATGAGTATAAAAGAATATCCGTAAGTGTTGGGGATAAAAAAATTTTAATGTTATTTTCGTAAGCGAATTTAATTATATCTTCTCTTTCTTTTACATTATTGAGTAAAAAAATCGCATCAATTCTTTCTTTTATACCATTTAATTCATCAACACCATTTAATTTTTTAAATTCATATTTTCCATATCTTTCAAAAATTTCTCCCTCTCCAATATAAACTGCGAATTTCTTAGTTTCAATTTTTTTCTCATATTTAAAAACAAAATATCTGAACAATAAAAGAAAAATAATTTCATATATAGTTGAGATAAATATAACTGATCTTGGATATGCAAATTCTCTCAAAAGATATGATAAAGATAGTTTAACCAAAAATAGAAGAATAATTGAGGTTAAAATTGAAGCAAAAATTTCATAAAAACTCTCTTTTTTACTATAAAGTCCATATAAAACAAAAAATATTATGAAAATTATTGTCAAAAAGGGTAAGGTATTTATAAATGCTTTAATGTTTCTTGGTTCAAAAGGAGTTCCAATTTTAAAGATATAAAATCTTGTAAAAAAAGCAAAAAGAGATGAAAAAATAAAAATTAAGACATCCAAAAGAGCAATTACATAATAATTAATTTTTTTCATAATATTCTAATGTCTTTTTCAACCCTTCATATAAATCAGTTTCACTTTTAAAATTTAAAAACTTCTCTGCTAATCTTATATCAAGATAACTCCTTTTAACCCCGCTATCTTTATTTAAATATCTCTTTTTTAAATTTAAACCAGTAATTTTTTCAAGCATTTTCACGAGTTCATTAATTGAAGTTTCTTTACCTGTTCCAATATTAAAAATTCCCTCTTTATCTATTGATAAAATATTTGCTCTAACAACATCAGATATATAGATAAAATCTCTTGTATTTTCTCCATCTCCAAAAATTGTTAAGGGTTTTTTATTAATTACTTGATTAGTAAAAATTGAGATAACTCCTGATTCTGAGTTTGACTTTTGTCTTGGTCCATAAACATTTGAATATCTAAATATTGTATGTTTGAAATTATGTTTTTTTGAAAAATAGATAAGGGAATTTTCAATTAACAGTTTTGATAAACCATAAAGATTAATCGGTTTTAAATCATCTTTTTCATTTAGAGGAGGTAATTTTTCACCATATACAGCACAGGAAGAAGCAAATATAAATTGTTTAATAAATTCTTTTGATGGCTCTATCAAATTCAAAAAATTTTGTAAATTTTCAACTATAAATTTTCCTCTCATCTTTTCTGCTTTTGATATGCTACTTATATAAGCATTATGATTTATTATATCAGGCTTAAATTTTTCAATAATTTTTTTCAGTTTACCCCTTTCTTTTAAATCAACCTTTTCAAATATAGCACTTTTATTTATATTTTTTTCTTTTCCAGTTGATAAATTATCAATTATTAAAACTTCAAATCCATTTTTAATGTATTCATCAACAAGATGTGAACCAATAAATCCTGCACCACCGGTTACAACTATTTTCATAAGGTAATTATACTTGACTGATAAATAGATTAAAAGTATAAATAATTTATGATTTCAAAAAGAGTTGAGGTTGAAAATCTTTTTTTATATCTTTATTCATTTGTTTTTTTTATTCCACATTTTGTAGTAGTTGGAAGCGGAACATTATTCACAACTTTTGCACCAAGAGCATATTCAATCTCATTGATTATTTTCGTTTTTTCAATTCCATTTTTTATATATTTTTATAGAGAAAAAAGTTTTATATTATCAAATTTGAGTAAAATAATTTTTCTCTATATCTTCATTTATTTTGTTTCTACAATATTTTCAGAAAATTTTTATAACTCTTTTTTTGGTTGGCAATATAGAAATAAAAGTTTTTTAATAATGACAACTATGCTTTTTTTACCAATTATTGCGCCTTTGATTTTAAATAATCTATCAAAAATCAATAAAATAATAGATATTGGAATATTTTTTTCTTCTATCTATTCTTTATATGGAATTCTCCAATTTTTCAAATTAGATCCTTTCTTTTTTGTATCATCCTCTGGTGAGAGAGTATATTCTTTTTTTATTAATCCGAATTATTTTACTCCAATTATTTTAATTTTTTTATTTCTTTCTTTAAATGAGATTATATTAAAAAATAAAAAATTATATTTAATACCATTTATATTAAATTTTTCTGCTTTTATATTGGCACAGACATTTACAACTTTTTTAAGTTTAATTATAAGTTTTCCTATTTATATTTTTTTATTGATTAAATTTTTTCCACAATTTAAAAAGAAAATTATAAAATACATTTCAATTTTTTTGATTATTTTAATTATTTTTTCAATGTTTTCGATAGTTCTTTTAAATAGATATAATCCATATTTATTAAAAAGATATACTAATTTAACAACTCTTAAGACAAGGATTTTTTTATGGAGAGATATTGGAAATATGGTAAAAAGCGAATTTGGAATAAAGGAATATTTGATAGGTATTGGTGGAGAGAATTTAAATAGAAAATTTATGCCATATAAATCTATAGAACTTGAGAAACTTGAACCTGATAGATTATATGATAATGCTCATAATGAATATATAGAACAATTTGTTAAAGGTGGTTTTTTTCAGTTTATTATTTATTTGATTTTAATAATTTATTGTTTAATAACTCTTTTTAATATTATTAAAAGAAATGAAAAATTAAAAGAAATATCATTTACAATTTTTATATCCTTATTAGCATATTCAATTAATTTATTAGGAACTTATGAAACAATTCAGATGTTTATATTTTTCTGTTTTTTACTCTCAATTGTCAACTCATTAATTGTTCTTAATTACCAGCAAAATAATATAAAATTAGTTAATAATAAATTAATAATTTTTATATTCCTTGTTTTATCAATTTCTAATTTTGGTTACCACTCTATTCTAAAATTTTCAAGTGATTATGGTAATAAGGCATATAATAGTTTAGGTTTTTATAATTATATTAATGAAATTGATAAAGAAAAAAGTTTGGAAGCTCTTAATGACTCTGAATCTAAATTTTTAAAAGCAGTTAAATTAAACCCATTTGAAAAAACATTCTATCCATATTACTTAGCAAAAGTTTATTATTATAAAGGAATTGAGTTAAAAGACAGTTCTTATAATGTTAAAAGCATTGAAATATTAAATGATATTTTTGATTATTCTCAATATCCAAATTCTATTTATAATCTTATTGGCGATAATTATTATATC
>JAAYUH010000109.1 GCA_012517755.1 bacterium
GAAGGGCTAAAAGTTGCTAAAATATTGGAGGCTGCTGGTTATGATGCCTTTGATGCCGATGCAGGTACATATGATGCTTGGTATTGGGCTCATCCGCCAACCTATCAAGAACATGGTTGCTATCTTCCATTAATCGAAAAACTCAGAAAAGTGATTAAAGCTCCTATTATTGTTGCTGGTAGAATGGAACTCCCAGAATTAGCTGAAAAGGTATTAGAGGAAGGTACAGCTGATATGATAGGAATTGGTAGAGGACTTCTTACTGATCCTTACTGGGTAAAGAAAGTTGAGGAAGATAGGGTGGAGGATATTGTTCCTTGTACAGGTTGTCATGATGGATGTTTAGGAAGAATCTTTCTTGGAAGACCTCTTTCATGCGCTGTTAACCCAGCAGTTGGAAGAGAAAGTGATTATAGACTTGAACCTACAAATAAACCAAAGAATGTAATGTGTATAGGAGGAGGTGTTGCTGGTTTGGAAGCAGCAAGAGTTGCTGCTCTTAGAGGACACAAAGTTACTCTTTATGAAAAATCAAATACTCTTGGTGGTCATTTAATTGAGGTTTCAGTTCCAAAATTTAAGGAAGATTATAAGAGGTTGTTAGATTGGTATAAATTGCAACTTAAGAAACTCAATGTAGATATAAAATTGGATACTGAAGTTTCAGCTGATCTTATCGAAAAGGAAAAACCCGATGTTACAATTATTGCAACTGGATCAAAACCAATTATACCTGATGTTCCTGGTATTGAAAAGGACAAAGTTGCTACAGCAACAGATGTTCTACTTGAAAAGAAAAAAGTCGGAGATAAAGTAGTTGTTGTAGGCGGAGGTTTGGTTGGTTGCGAAACAGCTCTATGGTTAGCTCAACAAGGTAAGAAAGTAACTATAGTTGAAATGCTAAGTGATCTTATGATTGCAGGTCTCCCTGTACCACATGCAAATAGAATTATGCTAATAGATTTATTGAAATTTAATAAAGTAGAGGTAATAACAAATCATTCACTTATGGAGGTAACAGATAAAGGTGTGAATTTAATTGATAAGAATTTCAAAAAGATGTCTGTTCCAGCTGATAGTGTAGTGTTAGCTATCGGATTAAAACCAATCAAAGATCTCTATGATAGTTTAGTAGGTAAAGTTCCAAATCTTTATCTCATTGGTGATGCAAGAGATGTTAGAAATGTAATGTATTCTATTTGGGATGCTTATGAATTAGCAAGAGTGATATAAATCTTCTTAGTAGCAAGAAAAAGGTAAAAGGTACCAGTTTTGACTGGCACCTTTTTTATTTCCTCTCATAAATAATCAAAAAATTCTTTCAAATCATAAAGGTTAATATATTAGATATTTTTTACATAAAATCTAAAAATAAAATTAGGTGAAAAAGATTTTAATGTGTGATAATATAAATATCATATGAAAAATATAGATAATAGGAGAAAGGAAATTTTTGATATTCTTGTTGAGAACAAAACATATCCATATATAAATAAAAAAGGAAAACTCTATTTTAGAAAAAAGATAAAATTTTTAAATGATGAAAAGATAGAAGAGATTAAGAGCTTATTTGAAATAAAAGATAAAGAGAGTTGTGATAAATTTAGAGAAGAGATTAAAAAAGAGGTCTTAAAAAATAAAGAATATGTTTCGATTAAAAATTGGGTTAAAGAAGAAAGACCAAGGGAAATGTTAATTAAATATGGTGAGAAAAATCTTTCTCTTTCAAAACTTCTTAGTATTATCTTAAGAACTGGAAAAGAAGGAGAAAGTGCAGAAGAACTTGCTAATAAAATCCTCAATAAATATAAAACTTTAAGAGAAATTGATTCTGTTTCAATTGATGAATTATGTAAAATAGAAGGAATTGGTTTAGCAAAAGCTACACAAATTAAAGCATCATTTGAAATTGGTAAGAGACTACTAAAAGAATCTTCGTCTGAGAAAAAGAAAATTAAAAACCCAGATGATATCATTGATTTTGTTTCAGAATATTATGGTTCGTACTTAAGAGATGCAAAAAAGGAATTCTTTAACATTATTCTTCTCGATATAAAAAATAAGGTAATTGATACAATTGAACTAAGCAAAGGATCAATAAATGCAAGTGTTGTTGATCCAAGAGAGGTTATAAAAGAAGCAACATTAAAATCTGCATCATCAATAATTCTTGTACACAATCATCCATCTGGAGATACAGAACCCTCAACTGATGATATAAATATTACAAAAAAGATAAAAGAAGCATGTGATATAGTTGGAATAAAGGTTTTGGATCATATTATTATTGGAAAGAATAAAGAAGATTATACGAGTTTCGCAAAATTAGGTTTAATATAAAAAATAATTTTTATTATGAAGAGTTAAAAAGAAATAACCAAATGGAATACACTGAAAATTTTAAGATTTTTTTAATATTTTATTGGATTTTAAGATTTTGAAATAAATATAATTTTGATATAATTAAAAAAGGAGGTGCAAGATGTGTGAATGTGAAGAAAAAAAGGGAATGCCACTTTTAGGAGACAAATTTCCAGAAATGAAAGTTGTGACAACACACGGTGAAATAGTTTTACCAGATTATTTTAAAGGAAAATGGTTTGTTTTATTTTCACATCCAGGAGATTTTACTCCAGTATGCACAACTGAATTTGTTGCATTTCAAAAAAGATATCCAAAATTTAAAGAACTAAATTGTGAATTAATTGGACTTTCAGTTGATCAGGTCTTTTGTCATATGAAATGGATTGAGTGGATTAAAGAAAAACTTGGAGTTGAAATTGAATTTCCAATAATTGCAGATACAGGATCAGTTGCAAATACTCTTGGTTTGATTCATCCTGGTAAAGGTACAAACACTGTAAGAGCAGTTTTCATAATCGATGACAATGGAATAGTGAGAATTATATTCTATTATCCACAGGAGCTTGGAAGAAATATAGATGAAATTCTAAGAGCAGTTGAGGGAATGCAGATTTCTGATAAATACAAAGTTTCAATGCCAGCAATGTGGCCAGATGGCGAAGTTGTAGGAAAAGATCATGTAATTATTTCTGCTCCAAAAGATGTAAAAAGTGCTAAAGAGAGATTAGAAAGAGCAAAAAAGGGTGAGTTTGAATGTCTTGACTGGTGGTTATGTCATAAAAAACTTGAGAAATAAAAATTCTAAGAATTTTTTTCTCGTTGAATGGATAGCCCGGACATTATCCGGGCTTTTTTAATAAGAGACAAAATTTTCTTAACAATAATGAATTTAAAATTATTTAAATAATGTATCGAATTTTATAACATTATTTTCTATATTTTTTTTACATTTATTAAGCTCTTTTAGAATAAAATTTTTATAATTTTCATTGAATTTATATTCAGGGATAATTGTCCCTAAGCAGTAAATTTTCTTATTGACTTTATCGATAATAGGAAGTGATATATCTAAAAAACCTGTTTTTATTCCATTGAAATTAATTGAATAGCCATCTTTTTTAATTTTTTTTAATAAATATATGAAATCTTTTTTATAAATTTCATTATCAAACTCTTTAAAGGTTAGTTTAGCTTTTTTCAATAAAATATTTAGATTGGCTTTTTTTAAATAACTTAATAGAATTAAACCAAATGATGTTTTGTAAAATTGAACTTCATTAAGAGTTATTGAATCTTCATTAATATGATTAGGCTTTTTTATGAAAAGAAATCTATCATCTTCAAGAGTTAAAAAAAATGTATCTTCGTTTATGACTTTTTCAAGTTTTGGGATTAGTGTTCCAGCAATAAAGTAAATTGAATTTTTTTTAACTGGAACAAAAATAAGATTTAAAAATTTTTCATCTAAGTAATATTTTTTTGTATTTGTTGAATAATTTATTAAACCTTTTTTTTGTAATATCTTGAATATTCTATAAGCACCAGATTTACTTAAGTTAAAAAGATTTGAGATTTCTTCAATAGTTATATAATCATTTTTTGTTATAAAATATTCAAGAACATCTAAGATTTTTCCTTGAGAGCCAAGAAATTCTTTTGATTTTGGCATCTTTTACTGAATTTGCCCAACCATATAGAAAATTGGAAGATAAAGAGATATGACAATAAAGCCTATAATTCCTCCAACAAAAATTATTAACAACGGTTCTATCAATGAAGTTAACTGACCAACTGCTCTATCGACTTCCTCCTCATAAAAAGAAGATACTTTATGCAACATCTCTTCAAGTTCTCCTGTCTCTTCCCCAACTGCTGTCATTTGAACTACCATTGGTGTAAAAAGATTTGATTCCTCCATAGGTTTTGATAAAGTTTCACCTCTTCTAACTCTATCCTCAATTTTCATTATCTCCTTCTCAATTATTACATTATCAATTGTTGAAGAAACTGTATCAAGAGCTTGAAGTAAAGGAACACCAGAAGCAAGTAGGGATGATAATGTTCCAGAAAATCTTGACATAGCAGTAAGGTGATTTACATTTCCTAAAATTGGTATTTTTAATTTACTTTTATCGAGTCTTTCCTTACCCTGTGGAGTAGATTTATATAAATTATATAAAGCATAAACTGCAAGTATAACGGTAAGAATTAACCACCAATATTTTCTTAAACCATTAGAGAGATTTAATGTAAATTGTGTTAAACCAGGCAAAGGTACATCAAGATCTGCAAAAAATCCTGCAAATTGTGGAACAAATATGGTTAGCATAAAAAATCCAAGGGAAAAAGCAAAAATCAAAACAAAAATAGGATAACTCATTGCACTTTTTATTTTCTGTCTTAATCTGTAATCATTTTCAAGAAACTCAGTTATTCTTTCAAGAGATTTATCAAGTGAACCACCAACTTCACCAGCCCTAACCATACTTACATAAAGATTAGAAAAGATATTAGGATAATTCAACATACTTGTTGAAAGTGGAATTCCAGATTCTACATTCTTTTTTATCTCTTTTGATACTTCTCTTAATTTTTTTGTTGGTGATTGATAAGATAATATATCAAGAATTCTTGTAAGAGGAAGTCCAGCTTTAAGCATTGTTGTAAACTGTCTTGTAAAGAAAAGTAAAGATTTAATATTGGTTCCTCTTTTTCCAAAAAATTTAAAGAGTAAACCTTCAAGTCCGCCTTCTTCAGTTTTTTCAATTTTTAAAGGTATTAGACCTCTTTTTTTTAATGTTGCTTCAAGATCTTCAACAGAGGCAGCTTCTAATCTACCTTCCACTACTTTACCATAAGAATCTCTTCCTCTATATTTGAACTTTGCCATATGATTCCCTCCCTAACATCTTAATCATTTCATCTCTATCATATGAATATCTCAAAGCACTATCATATGATATTAACCCATTATCATATAAATCTTTTAACGCTTGATTCATTGTTTGCATTCCTATGTCTCTTGAAGTTTGTATTATTGTGTTTATTTGATAAGATTTGTTTTCCCTAATTAAATTTCTTACTGCTGGTGTAACAATTAAAACTTCAGTTGCAAGAATAAGACCATTTCCATCTCTTTTGTTAAGTAACTGCTGAGAAAATATTGCTGATAAATTATTTGAAAGTTGAACTCTTATTTGTTGTTGTTGATGTGGAGGAAAAACATCTATTATTCTATCAATCGATAGAGCTGCTGTATTTGTATGAAGAGTTGCAAAAACTAAATGTCCAGTTTCTGCTGCAGTAATTGCTGCAGAAATTGTTTCAAGGTCTCTCATTTCACCAACAAGAATAACATCTGGATCTTCTCTCAAAACACTTCTTAAAGCATTGGGGAAAGATTTGGTATCTGATCCAATTTCTCTTTGAACAACAACGCTTTTTTTATGTTTATGTAAATATTCAATAGGGTCTTCTATTGTTATGATATGTAAACTTCTTGTTTCATTTATTTTATCTATAATAGAAGCAAGGGTTGTTGATTTTCCTGTTCCAGTTGCACCAGTAACAAGAACGAAACCCTTCTCAAGTTCTGTAATTTTATGCATTATTTTTGGTAAACTAAGTTGTTCGAATGTTGGAATATCCCAGGGTATAATTCTAAACGCAGCTGAAACTGTTTGTCTTTGTCTAAATACATTCACTCTAAATCTTCCAATATGAGGAATCCCAAATGAAAAATCAACCTCCCAATTTGTTTTGAAATTATTTTTTTGCTCATCATTCATTATTGGATAGACAAGATCTTCTATCTCTTCTGGTGTTAGAGCTTCACCTTTTAGAGGCATTAAATTCTTTTTGATCCTAAAAATAGGAGGAAGACTTGATGTTAAATGTAAATCAGAAGCATTTTTTTCTTTACATAATCTCAACAAATCGTCGAGTTTATAGATCATCCTTCGAGTACCTCCACAGTAGAGATAACTCTTATTACTTCATCAATTGTTGTAATTCCCTTTTTTGCTTTATCAATTGCATCCTGCAATAAAGAAATATTACCATTTTTAATTGCATAATCTTTAATATCTGTTGATGGATTTCTATTTAAAATCATCTCTCTTATCTTATCATCAATTTTTAAAATCTCTTGTGCTGCTATTCTTCCTTTATATCCACTATTATTACAAGCAATACAACCTTTTCCTTTATAAAAAACACCATCATAATTCTCAATACCAACCTGTTTTAATAAAAATTCACTTGGTTTATATTCTTCTTTACAATCATTACAAATTTTTCTTACAAGCCTTTGTGCTGTTACTCCAATAACAGAGGATGCTATAAGATATGGTTCTATTCCCATATCTATAAGTCTTGTTGGGGCAGAGAAAGAATCATTTGTGTGAAGGGTTGAAAAAACAAGGTGACCAGTTAATGCAGCTTCCATTGCAATTTGTGCAGTTTCCTTATCTCTTATTTCTCCAACGAGAATTATATCTGGGTCTTGTCTTAAAAAAGATCTTAAAGCATTTGCGAATGTTAAATTTATTTTTGGATTTACCTGAACTTGGGTTATACCATCAAGTTGATATTCAACTGGATCTTCAACAGTCAATATATTAACTTCAGGGGAATTTAGGATTCTTAAAATTGCATAAAGAGTTGTTGATTTACCAGAACCTGTTGGTCCTGTTATTAATATCATACCATATGGTTGTTTTATCAATGTTTTAAAAATTTCCAAACTTTCTTCAGAAAAGCCAAGTTGTTCAAGAGGAATTAAAGATTTTTCCTTATCTAAAATTCTTAATACAACTTTTTCTCCAAAAATTCCAGGTAAAACTGATACTCTTAAATCTATTTCTCTTCCTCTAAATTTTAAGTTGATTCTTCCATCCTGTGGTCTTCTTCTTTCTGCTATATCAAGATTAGCCATAATTTTCACTCTTGAAATTATTCCAGGTTGAATATTTTTAGGAAGATTCATAGTGTCTCTTAATACTCCATCTATTCTATATCTTATTCTTAAATATCTCTTTTGTGGCTCCATATGAATATCAGAAGCGTTTGATGTAATTGCCTCTGTCATAATTTGATTCATTAACCTTATAATTGGTGCAGTTTCAGCCAAACTTTTGGCTTCATCTATTGAAAGTTCAATATCTTTTATCTCTTCTTTCTCAACCTCTATTGAAACTCCACCTGTCATTTCTTTAACTGCTTCTTTTACAGTTGTTTCCATTGAATAATATTTCTCAATGTTTCTAAAAATTGCTTCATAAGATGATACATATAGTTTGGAGTTTGGAATTAAAGTTCTTAAATAATCAATTGCAACAATATCAGTTGGATCAACAATAGCAACCATAATCTTATCATCTCTTGTTTTTCCAAAAGGTATTGCTTGATATCTTCTTGCAATCTCTTCAGATATCAAATGAACAATGTCTTTATCTATTTCAACTGTAGATAAATCTATATAAGGAAATCCCCATTGCCTTGCAAGTAGATTTGCAAATGTTTCTTCATTTATAAATTTCAACTTTTTTAATGTTTCAAGTAGTGTTAAACCACTCTTTTTTTGCTCTTCAAGGGCAATTTTGAGTTGTTCCTCAGTAACTATACCATCAGTTATTAAATCACTTCCAGCTTGTTTATATTTATCCATATTCCAATTATAACATAATTAATTGCTTTATTTTTTTCCAAAAAAAAGATTCAAAAAATCTCTGAATTTTAGTTAGGATAGAATCTTTACTTTTATCTCTTGGTTCAACAAGAATCGTATGTAAGTTTAGGATATTTCCACCTAAAATATCTGTAAATATTTGATCTCCTATTAAAATGACCTCGTTATTTTTAACATTTAAAATTTTCATCATTTTTTTAAAAGAATGTGGAAGGGGTTTTAAAGCTTTATCTATTATGGGAAGATTATAATCTTTTTCAATTGAATTAAATTTATTTTTCCTATTGTTACTTATTATCCCAATTTTAAAATTTTCATTAGCCTCTTTTAGCCAATTCTTAACATCCTTTTCTAATATTAAATCTCCTCTTTTCACAATAGTGTTATCATGGTCAATTATTATCGCTTTGAATTTATCTTTATATTTATTTAAATCAATATCTTCAATTTTTTTATAAAACTCATCTGGATAAAAATTTTTTTTATGCATTTCCAAAATTCACTGGCTCATAAATTAATGGGAAATATTCTGAAACTTCTTTTAAAAAACTATTAATATCTTTTGAAAATTTACTATCAAAAGAAAGATCCATAATACCAACATTCTCTTCTACATATGTATAAAGTATCATTGCCTTTCCTTCAAGAGATTCTATCAATGTTTGTAAAAAAACAATCTCTTCTTTTGGAAAGTATATTCTTAAAACAGATTCACTCATAAATCATTCCTTAAATAAATCTCTGACTTTGCTGACAACAATATCAACTGCAACAACATTGAATCCTCCTTCAGGAATAATTATATCAGCAAATCTCTTGGTTGGTTCTACAAATTGAATATGCATTGGTCTTACTACTTCAGTATATTGTTTTATAACAGAATCAAGAGTTCTACCTCTTTCTTTTGTATCCCTTAAAATTCTTCTTATCAGTCTTATATCAGGATCAGTATCAACATATATCTTAATATCCATCAAATTTCTTAGTTCTTCATAAAAAAGAGCGAAAATTCCTTCTAATATTATAATTCTTTGAGGTTTTACAATTTCATACTCCTTTAATCTAACATATTCAACAAAGGAATAAATTGGTTTTTTAATTTCATTTCCTTCTAATAAATTTTGAATATGCTCTTTTAAAAGAGGAATGTCAAAAACATCGGGATGATCATAATTTATTTTTAATCTTTCTTCAAATGGCAAATTTGAATGGTCTTTATAATATGAATCCATATCAAGAATAAGTATTTCTTCACCAATTTCTTCTTTTATATTAAGAGCAACTGTCGTTTTTCCAGAACCAGTTCCGCCCGAGATTCCAATTAAAAATCTTTTCATGGCATCACTATTGAAATATTTCTTAAATGTTCATCATATGTTTTTGCAAAAAGATGAGTGCCATCTCCTTTTGCAACAAAATATAGATAATCAGTTTTTTTAGGATTAATTGTTGCCTTAATTGATTCAATTCCAGGATTACATATTGGTGTTGGTGGTAGACCTGGATATTTATAACTATTATAAGGAGAATCAATCTCAAGTTCTTTTGTAGTCAAAATATATCCTGCATCAGGTAATATATATTTTAAAGTAGGATCTGCTTGAAGTAGCATATTAAGATTTAATCTGTTTATAAAAACTCCAGCTATTATTGGTCTTTCATCTTGAACTTGTGCTTCCTCTTCAACGATGGAAGCAAGTTTTAAAATATCATATTTTTTTAATTCTCCTTTATAATTTTTGTAAATACCGCTAAATTCTTGATTGAAATTAATTAGCATCATTTCAATGTTTTTTGTCAAATTCTCTTTTTCAAAAAAATAGGTATCTGGAAATAAGAAACCTTCAAGACTTTCTGCATCTTCAAAAATGTATTTTTTATATTTTTCAACATCATTAACTTCTTTCAAAAACTCCTCTTTCGAACATAAACCATTTTTATCAAAAATTTCTGCAATTTCAGTTATTTTAAGTCCCTCTGGAATAGTTACTTTTATGTGTGGAGGTAGACCTCCTTCTGTAAGTTTGATAAGAACATCTTTGACATTCATTTTTTCATTAAATTCATATATTCCTGACTTTAAATTCTCTTCTATATCTAAATATTTAGCAAGAAGTGAGAAGATAATTTTATTTTTTATAATATTTTCGCTTTTAAGTTTTTCTGCTATCTCTCCTGTAGTTAAATTTTCTTCTATATAAACCTCTTTACCTTTAAAATCAGAAGGTGGTTGTGATTCAAAATAGGCATAAAAACCTAATGAAAGAAAAGATAAAAGCACGATGATAAAAATAATAATACAAATTTTTATATATTTCATCTTAACCTCGAAAGATAAGAATTTAATATAATAATAGCACTTGATACATCATCTTCAATCTTTTTTTGTTTAATTTTTAATCCTTTTTTCTTCTCATAGGAAAATTTATCTTTTGAAATTTTTGATGTAAATCTTTCGTCAATCAGTTCTATTTTTATTTTAAATCTTTCCTCAATTTCATCTTTTATTTCAAGGGTCATTTTACCTTGATTTTCAATTTTTCCTGATAAAGATATTGGAAGCCCAAGAACAATCTTTTCAACATCATATTTTTTTATCAGTTCTCCAATTTTTTTCATTTTTTCTTCTTTATCACCATAAAAAACACCAACACCAGAAGCTGTTATATGTAACAAATCTGACACACTAACTCCCATTTTCTTTTCGCCCCAATCAATTCCAAGAATCCTTTTCATCTTACTTCTAATTTTTTAATAATATCAACGACTGTTTCTTCTAAACCATCCAATTTCTCAATCCTTCCAGAGGAAAAAGTATCTTTTCCTCCCCCCTTTCCATAATTTTTATTATTCAGTTCTTTATAAATTTCATTTGCAGAAATTCTATCTGTTAAATCTTGAGAAACAAAAATAGTTAAATTTTTTAAATCTTTGTTAGAGAAAAATAAGAATATAAATGATTTTTCCTTTTCTTTAATTTTATCATATAGATAATATCCATCTTCAGGTTTTAAAGACTTCTCTTTTAAAGTTATTAATTTAATATTATCAATCAATTTATGATCTTTTATACATTTTTCAACTAAAACATCAAAATATTTTGTTTTTAATAAATTGATTTCATCCTCTTTATTTTTTATCTCATTTTTTAATTCAGTGATTTTATTTATTAAATTTTCACCCTTTGCTGATAGAATAGACTCTAATTTATTGAGAGTTTTTTCTAAATTTTTTAGATATTCTATCACTTTTAGTCCAGTAACTGCTTCAATTCTTCTTAAGTTTGTACCAATTCCTCTTTCAGAAATAATTTTAAAGCAACCTATCTCGATAGTATTAGATATATGTGTTCCACCACAAAATTCTTTGGACAATTCATCAATCTTAACAATTCTAACGATATTTCCATATTTTTCACCAAACAGGGCTATGGCACCTTCCTTTTTTGCTTCATCGATGTTTTTATAAAAAGTAGATACTTCAAATGCTTTGTATATCCATAAATTTACATTTTTTTCAATTTCATCAATTTCTTTTTCTGTTAAAGGAGAGAAATGTGAAAAATCAAATCTCAAAAAATCTTCTGAGACAAAAGAACCTTTCTGAGTTGCATGTTCACCAAGAATAGTAATAAGGGCTTTATGTAATAAATGCGTCGTTGTATGAGCTCTTTTTATACCTTCTCTTCTCTCTTTATCAACTATTGCAAAAGAAATATCATTTAAATAAACTTCGCCTTTTATCACTTTACCATAATGTATGATTAAATTTTCAACTGGTGATTTTGTATCATATATTTCAATTTCAAATTTATCACTTTTTATAATACCCTTATCACCAACCTGTCCACCTTTCTCACCATAAAATGGAGTTTTATCAAGAATTATAACTCCCTCTTCTTTTTCCTTTAAACTATTTACTCTTTCTCCATTCTTTAGAATCAATAATATTTTTGATTCTGTTGATAAAGTGTCATATCCTAAAAACTCAGTTTCTTTTAACTCATCTTTTATTTTTATATAGTCAAGGTTCTCTTCGAAAATTCTTGATTCTTTGGTTATGATTCTACTTTTTTTTCTCGATTCTTCCAACATATAGTTGAATTCATCCTTGTTATAATTTAAACCTTTTGTTGATAATATATCCTCTGATAGTTCTGGAGGAAAACCATAAGTATCATAAAGAAAGAAAATATCTCTTCCAGAAATTTCATTTGAGTTAAATTTTTTTGCTTTATCTATTAAGTTGTAAAGAAAGTCAAGACCTCGACTTAAAGTTTCAATAAAATTTTTCTCCTCGCTGTATAAAATTTTTATAATTTTTTCATCTTGTTTTAAATCATAAACTCCTGAAAATGTTTCTATAACAGATGGATATATTTTATATAAAAATGGATCTCTTGCCCCAAGAGACCATCCAGATGAAAAACTTCTTCTTATCAATCTTCTTAAAACATAACCTCTACCCTCGTTTGAAGGAAAGAGATTTTCATTAATTAAAAAGGTTATTGCTCTAATATGATCAGCTATAACTCTAATATTAATTTTAGTATCTTCATTATAATCAATATTTAGATTGTTTTTAATTGATTCAATTATTTTTGAAAAAAGGTCTGTTTCAAAATTACTCTTTTTATCTTGAAGTATCATTGTTATTCTTTCTAAACCCATACCAGTGTCTATATTTTTTCTTGGAAGAGGGTCAAGTGATCCATCTTTTTTTCTATCGAATTGAGTGAAAACAAGGTTCCATACCTCTAAGAATCTATCCCCTTCATTTAAAGGACCTAAAGATGGATCTTTACAGGGAAAATCTTCACCTAAATCATAATATAATTCAGAATCTGGACCACAGGGGCCTTCTTCTCCCATCTGCCAGAAATTATCTTCTAATTTTACTATTTTTTCTTCTGAAACTCCGACTTTTTTCCAAATTTTTAGAGCTTCATCATCATCAGGATATATAGATACCCAAATTCTTTCTTTATCTAATCCAAAATTTTTTGTTAAAAGTTCATATGCCCATAAAATTGCATCTTCTTTGAAATAATCTCCTATTGAAAAGTTTCCAAGCATCTCAAAAAAAGTGTGGTGTCTGATTGTTTTACCAACCTGTTCGATATCATTAGTTCTTAAACATTTTTGACAGGTTGCAATTCTTCTTTTTGGTGCTTCTTCTTCGCCTAAAAAATATGATTTAAGAGGAACCATCCCTGCAGCAGTAAAGAGAAGGGTTGGATCTTTTGGAATTAGCGAAAAAGACGGAAGAATTATGTGTTCTTTTGATTCAAAAAAATCTAAAAATTCTTTTCTTACTTTTTTAGAACTGAGGATGATAAACCTCCTTAACTTAAAAACTATTTAAATATTATAACATTTTTTATTTTATATTATAATTGTAACTTAGGGAGGCGAAGAGTGTTTGAAAAAATTAAGAATCCTTTAGAAGCATTGAGGTTGTCTGACTTAAAAGATGGCTCTTTATTACAAATTTCAGGTTTTCTTGCAGATGGAACAAGCGAAATATTAATTGATGCAATTCTTGAAACTGGTGTTAAAAATTTACAACTTATCTGTAATGACACATCTTTTCCAGATAAAGGGATAGGAAGGCTTATTAAAAATAGAAGAGTAGATAAAATCATCACAACACACATCGGAACTAATATAGAAACTCAAAAACAGTATCTGAATAAGGAAATTGAAATTGAATTTGTACCTCAAGGTACATTAATTGAAAGATTAAGAGCTTATGGTGCAGGTCTTGGTGGAATTTTAACACCAGTTGGTATTGGAACTATAGTTGAAGAGGGAAAAGAAAAAATAACTGTAAATGGAAAAGAGTATTTGCTTGAAACTGCTATCGGCGGTGGTATATCTATAATCAAAGCAAAATGGGGAGATGAGTTTGGAAACTTAAAATATCATGGAACTGCAAGAAATTTCAACCCTGTTATGGCTCTTGCTGGCAAAAAAGTCATTGTAGAAATTGAAAATTTACTTGAACTTGGGGGTATGAGCCCAGATAATGTAGAAACACCTGGTATTTTCGTTGACTATATTGTGAGAGGAGGAAATTAAAATGGATCCTAAAGAGATTATAGCAAAAAGAGTTGCAAAAGAACTTAAAGATGGAGATTTTGTTAATCTTGGTATTGGAATTCCAACTCTTGTATCAAATTATATTCCTAAAGGATTAAGAATAATTTTTCAGGGAGAGAATGGAATTCTTGGAATTGGAGAGGCAAATAAAGAGAATCCAGATTATGAAATAACAAATGCTGGAAATGTACCTGTTAAAACACTCCCATATACCTCTTTTTTTGATACATTTTTATCATTCACGATGATAAGGGGCGGACATATTGATGTTACTGTTCTTGGTGGTATACAGGTTGATGAAGAGGGAAATTTAGCAAATTGGATAATACCTCAAAAAATGATAGCTGGGATTGGTGGAGCAATGGATCTTGCAGTTGGTTCAAAAAAATTGATTGTTGCAATGGAACATACAGCAAAAGGTGAACCAAAAATTTTAAAAAGGTGTACATATCCTTTAACTGCAAGTAAAAAAGTGAATTTAATTGTAACTGAACTTGCAGTAATTGAAGTAAATAAAGATGGTTTGTTGTTAAAAGAGATACATCCTGATACTTCAGTTGATGATGTTATAAATAAGACTGAAGCAAAATTGAATATCTCTAATGATTTAAAATTTATGGAGTTATAAAGATTTACAAATAATAAGAATTTTTATTTAACAAGAGTCATTAAAAACATTTTGTTTAAATTTTTGTTTTAAAAATAAATTTAAAGGTGAAACAATAATAAATTTCGGTAACATTGAAAAATAAAGCACATAATTAATAATTAATCTTTAGTAACATATTTAGGACAAATCTTTTTATTAACTATTCTTTTAAAATTAAATTAAGATTTATAGATGAAAGTTCTTTTTTGTCCCCAATAAAAAGGAGAAAACCTTCCTTAGTAATTATAAAATTTTCATTATAAGTTTTTAATATAAACATTCTTTTCTCTTTTTTTAAATCTAAACAGAAAAGGTTATAAAAACCGCCAAAATCATCTATATAAAATAGGAAACCCTCAAAAATATAAATTTTTTTTGGTGTACTATTTAACTTTATCTCTTTTAACAATTTTCCATCATTAGAATCAAGAATCAATACAGATTCAAATGAAGAAATTCCAACATATTTGTCATTAGAAAATAAAGAGATTATTGAATTATTTAAAACTGTCTTCCATAAAATATTACCTTTTAGATCAAATAGTAAAATGATATTATCTTTGTAAAAGAGAAAATTATTTTTTGGTAAAATAAAAATTTGATCTATTAAATTGATATTTTTGTAACTCTCATCAACTTTTAATATTTCCTTTCTTGAAAGGACATTACCAGATTTACTATCCACTTCTATTAAATAAAGAAGGTCTTTATTAATTTGTAGATAGTAAAGATAATTATCATCTGAAGTCAGGAAAAATAAAGGGTCTGTGTTAAAATCTCTACTCCATATAACATCTTCATTGTTTAAATCAAAATAAGAAATGTTGAATTTGTTCGACTCTTTACTAACAAAAGTTGTCCCAATAGCGAAAGATGAATTTAATGGAAAATAACTTAAATATTTAGAGATGAGATTTAATTTTGCGTCAAATACAAGAAGATCACAGTTAGTTTGAATAAATACTCTTTCATTGAAAACTTTTATATCCCTTATTTTTAAACAATCTCCCTGTTTAGAAGTTGCCTTAAGTGATCTTTCAAAATCTCTTTCAATATCAGAAGGTAATGAAATCATGTCCTTAATCTTTGGAGGATTTGGAAAATCCTTTAAAGGAGGTAAACAAAATAAAGAATCTGTTTCCTCTGGAGGCTCTTCAATTCCTTTACATCCTCCATTTATATCTATAATAAACCATCTATTATCAACTTTCTTTAAAAGAATTGTGTCATATTTTTGAATAGAAGATAACCAGACTCCTGGTATATGCCTACCTATGACAATCCATTCCAAAGGAATTTCTTTAAAAGGAAAGTCAATTTCTTCTACTTCGAACTTTTTTAAAACCAAATCCTCTACATAAAAGCATGCCAGTTCTTTTTTCTCATACTCTCCATAAAATCTTGAAAAAGATTTAAATTCTGAAAAATTAGATATATCATCAACCCATGAGATTTCAAGAAAATCCTCTCTCAACTTAGTCAACTCTTTTTCAACCAATTTTTGATCAAAGAAGAGTACTTTAAGACGCTCTTTAACCTCACTTTCCCTTTTCTCAAATACTTTAAGACAATTAGAACTTAAAAGATATGCTTTAGTTTTTAGGTATAGATTTATAATCTCCTTTGGGGAATAGTTTTTATTTTTGTCTATCTTTATCACTTTTTCGATACTTTCTTTGCAAGGAAGATTTTTTGTGTCTATCTCACTTAAGTCAACCATCGAAATTAGATCTCCATCTTTTGAATCTAAAATAAAAACCCTTGAACCATTGATTACTAAATACACTCTATCTTCGAATACTTTAATGATAGAGATGTCTCCATCAATTTTTTTAGAAAAAAGCGTAGAGATTCTTTTTAATTCAAAACTCCAATTTTTCTTTCCAAAAGGAAAAACTTTTATCTTTTCCCTTAATGTTATGTAATTTA
>JAAYUH010000110.1 GCA_012517755.1 bacterium
AATAAAGATTTTGATTCATTGAATGAAACTCATAGAAGAATATTAAAACTCTCTGAGATTTATAAAAATTCATCATCATTTGCTGGTGCTATTAAAATATCATTAAATCTACTTGGTTTCCCAATAAAAAGAAAAGTTAGAATTCCTTTGTTAGAGGATGAAGAAGAAAAGGTTGAAAAGATAAAAAATATATTATCCTCTCTGAAATTATTAATTTAATTTTTTTTTATGTATAAAGTACCTATCACCTTGTTCACTAATTTTATAAAATTTGTAATAATAGAGATTGGTGAAAAACTTTCTATTTTGTCATTCCCGTGAAAACGGGAATCCATTTATTCTATTATGTCATTTCTATTTCAACCAAAGCGAAAAAAAAGGAAATCTAGTTTTTTATCTGTAGTTCCTCTATTTTGTCATTCCCGTGAAAATGGGTATCCAGTTTTTTATCTGTAATATAGATTCCTGCTTCCGCAGGAATTGTGGTTTAGATGACTTTTTCAGAGATCTTTAATATAACACTTGACAAAAGGGGAACCTTTTTGTAATATAGTTAAAGACCTTGGGCGGGTAGTTCAGCGGTTAGAACGCCTGTCTTACAAACAGGAGGTCAGAGGTTCAATTCCTCTCTCGCCCACCATTGATAAGTTAATTTGCCGAGGTAGCTCAGTTGGTAGAGCAGAGGACTGAAAATCCTCGTGTCGGCGGTTCGATTCCGTCCCTCGGCACCATAAAATTTTTAAATTATATTAAAAAAACATAAAATATTTAATTGCAAGACCTGATTTATCATTCATTTATGATATAATAACTATGAGATAAATTTTAATAATAAGGAGGAAAATATGCGTTGGAAAGATAGAAGAAAAAGCGATAATATTGAAGATAAAAGGGGAAAAAGTATTGGTGGTTTTGCTGCAGTTGGTGGAACTCTTGGAATTATTATTATATTAATATATACTCTTTTGGGAGGCGGAAATATATCAGATGTTTTAAATAACTTTATAAATAATGAGAATAATACCACTCCATATGAAGAGACAGCCGAAGAAAAAGAACTTTCTGAATTTGTTTCAGTGGTTCTTGCAGATACAGAGGATATATGGACAGAAGTACTTGAAGATTATGGATATCAATATGATCCACCTAAACTTATTTTATTTTCCGATGCTGTATATTCTGGTTGTGGTATTGCAAATTCCCAATCAGGTCCTTTTTATTGTCCCGGCGATAAAACTGTTTATCTTGATTTAAGTTTCTTTGAGGAACTTCAAAACAGATTTGGAGCAACAGGTGATTTTGCAATTGCATATGTAATTGCACATGAGGTTGGTCACCATGTACAAAATCTTTTAGGAATTTTAGATCAAATTCAGGAGATTCAAGGACAGGTAACTCAAGAAGAATTCAATGAGTATTCAGTGCGTCTCGAACTTCAAGCAGATTATTTAGCAGGAGTATGGGCAAGATATATTGAAGAACTTGGTTATCTTGAAGAAGGAGACCTTGAAGAAGCATTAAATGCAGCAAGTGCTGTTGGAGATGATAGAATTCAGAAACAAACTCAAGGCTATGTTGTTCCTGATTCTTTTACCCATGGAACTTCAGAACAAAGAAGTAGATGGTTTTATAAAGGTTTCAACACTGGAAATTTAGACAATTGGGATACATTTAATATCGATGAACTTTAATTAGAGTGATATATTATATAATAAAAGTATTATCAATGAGTTTTAATAACTTTATTATTTCGAGGTTTTGGGGACATAGTGTTTCACAGGTTCCGCATTCTCTACAATTTGATGCCCTTTCTTCTTCTTTTAAATATTGATATTTTGAGACACTTTCATTTAAATCGCCATACATAATATAGTTGTTATAAATTTCAAAGTTTTTTGGAATATTGACTCCATTTGGACAAGGCATACAATATTTGCAATTAGTACAACCAATTGATTTTATATTGAGCCACTCATTTCTTGCAATAGAAAGAATCTTTAGCTCATCTTCATTTAGTGAATTTATTTCATATTTTGAAGCAACTTCGATATTTTCTTTAACTTGTTCAAAACTACTCATTCCACTTAGAATTAATAAAATTTCTTTTTTATTTAATAGAAATGAGAGAGCCCATTCAACTGGAGATTTTTTTATTTTGTACTCATCAAAAACATTTCTAATTGATTGAGGGGGATTCGCTAATTTTCCTCCTTTAAGAGGTTCCATTATAATTGCTTGAATTCCTTTTTCATATGCATACTTTAATCCCCTTTCTCCTGCCTGATAATCAATGTCCATATAGTTTAGTTGAATCTGGCAGAAATCCCAATTATAATAATCAATTATTTCTTTAAAAACATTAAATTCATCATGAAAAGAAAATCCAAAAAATCTTATTTTCCCTTCCTCTTTCTTTTTTATAAGAAAGTCAAGCATATTCAAATTCTTAACTTTCTCCCAACTACCTTGCCATAATGAATGAAGAAGATAAAAATCTATATAAGATGTTCTCAACCTTCTGAGTTGTATATTAAAATAATGATCAAGATCTGAATATTTTTCTACTTTCCAAACTGGCATTTTTGTAGCAAGAAAAATTTTATCTCTTACCTTTCTTTTTTCTAAATAGTCACCTAAAAAACTTTCGCTCATTCCATTATGATATGTAAATGCTGTATCAATGTAGTTTAAACCATTATGAATTGCATAATCAAGCATTTCTGTTGTTTTTTGAATATCAATATCACCTTCATCTTTTATTGTTGGAAACCTCATTGTGCCAAATCCAAGAGAAGAAATATCAATGTTTTCTTTTAAAAATTTTCTATATTTCATTTTTAATCAAATATATAAATTTCTTTTGGATTATAATGTCTTAATGATGAGATTCTAAATTTTAAAATACCATTTTTCAACCTTTTAAACTCGCCTTCATCAATTTCATTTTTTAAACATTTTACTGCAAGTATCATAGTTTCATACCTTCCTTTTGATAGATTTTTATTTAGTATTTCTTTATTAAAAAATAAGAACTTTTCTATTTTATCATAATCTATATTTAAATCTTCTTCTGTGAATATGGCTCTTTGCCACATTCTTGAAAATTTTTCTAAGATACTATTTTCTGGTTGAGAGATGAAAAATTCAAAAGCGACTTTTTCTTTTTTGATTTTATCTTCAAAATATGAGAGGTTTTTCATAAAATCAATACCAATATTAAAAAACAGATTATATACATTTTCAAGATCATCAACTTTTTTATTATCAATAAAAGTTTTTTTAAGTATCTGTTTACCAAATGGAAATTCATAGAAAAGATAGTTTTCCCAATAACCTAATGGTCTTGGAATATGAGGAAAAGAATAAAAACCAGATGTTATAAAGTAATCTTCAAATTTTTTTATCAAAAAATGAATTAAAAAAATCTTAAAGCCTTTATTATTTTCTTTATATTCTATTTTTGCCATTGGAACTTCGCTATGTGTGATTATAATACTATCCATTGATGAGACTTCTGAGGATAAGACAAGTTCAAATCCAAATTTATCATTTTCAAAAATTTTCTTATTAAAAGCTGGTGATAAAAATTTATAATTTTCTTTTTTTATTTTAATTGTTTTTAATTTTAATTTCTTATAGCTTCCTTCCTTTTTTTGAATTATTAAATGTTCAGGATTTTCTTCAATTATGCCCATATGCTCAAAAGTTGATTTTAAGAAGAGTTCTATCAAATATTTCAATCTATTGAACTTTTTTTCTCCAAAAGTTTCTGAATTACCATCTTTTATTAAATAATCAAGAGCAATTAAAAGCATCTCAACTCTATCATTTAACAAAACTTCATTTAACTCTTTCTCATTTTTCTCTATATATTTTTTGATTTTTTCATAATCAAACTTTATACTTTTAACACCAAAATCTATTCTTTTCCATAAACTTGAGATATTTTCGGGCATAAGTGAAATATAAGGTTCTTCAATAATTAAATTTTTTACATAGTTTGAAGTTGGTTCCACAATATCTTGAAAAAGATATATTCCAACTTCATGAAAAAGTGAAGAGGAAATTCTTTCATCATTCAATGCAACAGGATTCCAATTCATGTTTGTATCATCAAAATATAATGGATAATAACCTTCAAGGCCATA
>JAAYUH010000111.1 GCA_012517755.1 bacterium
AGGTAAACATTTTAGTTCATATACTTCTACCTTTAATGAGACTTTGGTGCCTGACACCTTTGTCTCATTCACTTGAAAAGTTATAAATAAATTTATTGATTTATAATAGAATATATGGAGGTTTGATGAAAAGATATATACTTGTAATTGATCAGGGTACAACAACTACAAGATGCATAATTTTTAATAATTTTGGAGAGATAGAGTGGGTTGAAAAGAAAGAGTTAAGACAAATTTATCCTAATCCAGGATGGGTTGAACACAATCCTGATGAAATTTGGGATTCTGTTTTAATAACAATAAAAAAATCTCTTGAGTCTCTTAACTTAAAACCTAAGGATATAACCTCTATTGGAATTACAAATCAAAGAGAAACTACAATTATTTTTGATAGAGAAACTGGGAAACCATTATATAATGCAATAGTATGGCAATGTAGAAGAAGTGATACTATTTGTGAAGAGATAAAAGATAGAGGGTTAGAAGATTTTATTCATAAAAGAACAGGACTTGTTGTTGATCCATATTTTTCATTGACTAAGTTGATATGGCTTTTAAGAAATAATTTAGATTTAAGAAAAAAAATAGAGAAAGGCGAAGTTGGATTTGGAACTGTTGATACATTTTTATTATATAAATTAACTAAAGGTAAATCATTTTCAACAGATTTTTCAAATGCAAGCAGAACAATGATTTTTAACATAAATAGTTTGAAATGGGATGAAGAAATTTTAAATAAATTTGATATATCAAAAAACATTCTCCCAGATGTTAAAATGTCATCATCTCTTTTCGGAATAACAGATAAAGAAATTATTGGAGGTGAGATTCCTATCACCTCTCTTGTTGGAGATCAGCAAGCGTCACTTTTTGGTCAACTCTGTTTAGAAGAGGGGATGGTAAAAAATACATATGGAACGGGTAGTTTTATCTTAATGAATACTGGAGAGAAAAAGATATTTTCAAAAAAAGGCCTTTTAACAACAATAGCATGGGGTATAAATGAAAAAGTTTATTATGCTCTTGAAGGTTCAGTTTTTATTTCTGGTGCAGTTGTACAATGGCTAAGAGATGGATTAAAAATAATAAATAGTTCAGAGGAAGTTGAAGAACTCGCAAGAAGTGTTGATTCAACAGATGGTTTATATTTTGTTCCAGCTTTTGTTGGACTTGGCACTCCATATTGGGATATGTATGCTGGAGGTTTGATTATAGGAATTACAAGAAAAACAACAAAAGCCCATATAGCATTAGCTGCTATTGAATCAATTGCATTTCAAACAAAAGAGGTAATTGATGTGATGGAAAATGAGACAAAAGAAAAAATTAAAATTTTAAGAGTAGATGGGGGAGCATCAATGAACAATCTTTTATTACAAAAACAGGCTGATTTCTTAAATATAAATGTTGAAAGACCTAAAATTTTAGAAACTACAGCTTTTGGTGCTTTCCTCTTATCAGGTTTAGGAATAGGTGTTATAGAATATGAAAATCTAAAAAATTTTGTTAAAATTGATAGAGTTTTTAAACCATCTTTAGAGAAAGAGGAGTTTGATAAAAGATATAAACAATGGAAAGAAGCAGTCAGTAGGAGTCTTGGTTGGAGAAAAGTTATGATGTAATTGTTGGAGGAGGCGGGGTTGTTGGATCTAATATTTTTAGAGAATTATCAAAATATGAATTAAGATTAGCTTTAATTGAAAAAGAAGAAGATATCTGTTCTTTTGGTTCAACAATTGCAAACACAGGAATAATTCATGGAGGATATGATCCCACACCAG
>JAAYUH010000112.1 GCA_012517755.1 bacterium
ATTTAATGGAACTATCCTTCCATTTACTTTTGCTCCAATACATTTGTTTCCTATTTCTGTATGAATCTTATATGCAAAATCAATAGGAGTAGCATCAATAGTCAGATTTATAATTTCACCTTTTGGTGTAAATACAAATATTTCATCAGAAAATATATCTTCTTTAACTCTATTAATAAATTCTCTTGCAGAAGGTATAGTTTTCTGCCATTCAACAATCTGTCTTATCCAGTTAATCTTATTTGACATATCTGGATCAATTTTCTTACCTTTCTCCTTATAAGACCAGTGAGATGCTATACCATATTCACAATTTTTATGCATCTCCTCTGTTCTTATTTGAATTTCAAATGGTTCTCCATTATCATCTATTAATGTAGTGTGTAGGGATTGATATCCATTTGGTTTAGGTATTGCTATATAATCTTTTACACGTCCAGGAATGGGTTTCCATCTTGTATGAACTATTCCAAGTGTCTTATAACAATCTTGAATAGTTGGAACAATTACTCTAAGAGCAGTTAAATCAAATATCTCATCGAATGTTTTATTATCTTGTTTCATTTTTCTATATATAGAATAGAGATTTTTTGCCCTACCTTCAACTCTACAAACAATATTGTTTTCATTAAGTAAATTTTCTATTTTTATCTTAATATCAAAAATTTCATTTTCTCTCTCTTCTCTTTTTTTTGATACTTTTATTTTTAAATCTTGAAAAATCTCAGGCTCAAGGTATTTAAAAGCAAGATCTTCAAGTTCCCATTTCAAGGTATAAATACCTAATCTATGGGCAAGTGGGACATATATTTCCATAGTTTCTTTAGCAACTTCTCTTCTTTTTTCCTCTGGTAAATAATTCAAGGTTCGCATATTGTGTAATCTATCTGCAAGTTTAATAAAAACAACTCTAAAATCAGAAGCCATAGCAATCAGTACTTTCCTTAAACTTTCAAGTTTCCACTCCTCAAGAGATAAAAATTTTATTTGAGATATTTTGCTAACTCCATCAACAAGTAATGCTACTTCTTTACCAAATTTATCTTTTATTGTATCTAAAGATACTGAAGTATCTTCAACAACATCGTGTAGTAAAGATGCCTCAATTGTTTGAAGATCAACATCAAAAGTAAGAAGGATTAAAGCTACATTTATAGGATGTAAAATATATGGTTCATTAGATGCTCTAATTTGACCTTCATGAGCTTTTTTAGCAAATTGATATATATCATCTAAAATAGATAATTCACTATCATTAAATTTTTCTTTTGCTTTTTCTTTAAATAGATACCAGAGCTCATCTTCACTCTGATATATCTCTTTTGAATATTCCATACATTAATTATAATTTCAAAAGAGAAAAAAGTGTATATTTTTTTAATATCTCCTTTGCCTTAAAATCAATTAATTCAATTAAAAAATCAAATCCTACAACCTCTCCCCCAAGTTGTTCTACAAGATCTGCAGCTGCTTTTGCAGTGCCACCTGTTGCAAGAACATCATCAACAATAAGAACTCTATCATTTTTATTTATTGCGTCTTCATGTATTTCAAGAATTGCCATTCCATATTCAAGTTCATACTCTTTTCTTTGTGTCTTCCATGGTAATTTTCCTGGTTTTCTTATAGGTACAAATCCTGCTCCAATATAAAAAGCTATTGGAGCAGCAAGAATCAAACCCCTTGCTTCAATTCCAACAACAATATCAATTTTTTCTTCTTTAAAAGGTTTACTCATCTCTTTAACTGCAAACTCAAATGCCTCTTCATCTTTTAGAAGAGGAGTAATATCTCTAAATAAAACTCCTTTTTGAGGAAAATCAGGAATATCCCTGACAAATTTTCTTAAATCCATTTTTACCTCCTGCCACCTTTTTTCTTTTTCTTTTTCTTACTCTTACTTTTACTTACATTTTTTTTAACAGTCTTAGTAGTATCTTGAACTTCATTTTTCGTAGATTTATTACTATTTTGTACTGTGATTTTTTCTAATTGAGGTTGTGTAACAGGTGCTTTTTCTGTTTCAGTTTTATGTTCACTTAATCTATTCCAAACAACAAGAAGTGGAGCAGCAATAAAAATTGAGGAATAAGTACCAGCTGTAATTCCGATAAATAGTGTAAGAGAAAAGTCTCTTAATGTTGCCCCACCAAAAATCAAAATCGCAAGAATTGCAAGAAGAGTTGTAAAAGATGTATTAAAAGAACGAGTAAAAGTTTGTGTTATACTTTTGTTTACAATTTCATCGTACTTCAACTTATTCTTATATATTCTTAAATTTTCTCTTACTCTATCAAGAACAACGACAGAATCCTGGACAGAATAAGCAATTATTGCGAGTAAAGCTCCAATAAATGGACTATTGACCTGCTGTCTGAATAACGCTAATAATCCAACAGTAATAATAGTATCATGAATTAATGCAACTATAGTAACCACTGCAAATCTGAATTGAAATCTTATTGTTATATAGATAAAAATAAAAGAGAGACCAACAAGAAGTGCGATTATTCCAGATCTTTTTAGTTCATTTGATACTGTTGGACCAATAGATGAAACTCTCATATTTTCCCTGTCAAGTTTTCCAAACTTCTCTTCAAGTTTAGAAAATATTGACTCTCTCTGGTCGTTTGTGATGGCTGTTTCATTTATTCTTATTATCAATCTTCCTTCTTGTGAAACTTGGATAACACTGTTTCCAAAACCATACTCTTTCAGAACATCTCTTGCCTCTGAAACTGTTGGTGTTTTTTCAAATTTTAAATCGAGTATTGTTCCACCAGTAAAATCAAGACCATAATTTAAAGGAGTTTTTATAGTTGTTAAATTTAAAATTATTCCAAATACTGCTATCAATATAACAATAAGTGATATTGAAAAATA
>JAAYUH010000113.1 GCA_012517755.1 bacterium
CCAATGTTTAATTCATATATGAAATTATCCTTTATAAAATCGATATCTTTTTCAACAATTTCATTTTGAAGTCTGTCATTTGATATCTCTGTAAAAGGAATTCCTCCAATATCTTCCTCTGTAAAAATGTGAGTTTTATAACCAAGAGTTCTTAAGAAAAATGTACAGGATAATGATGCTGGTCCTCCTCCAATAATTGCAACATCCTCATATTTATATGGAGTTAGAGATAGGTTTTGGTTTTTAACAAAATTTAGTGTTAAAAAATTATGTAACTCTCTAATTTTTACAGGGGAATCAATTTTCGACCTTACACACTCTTTTTGACATAATATCTCTTCAGGACAGATAAAACCAGCAACATTTATCATTGGGTGGGATTCTCTCACTTTTTCATATGCTCCATAAAAATTTTTATTTCTTATCATATGAATAAAGTTTGAGATAGGTAGATTGATTGGACAATTTTTTTCACAGGGAGCATCAAAACAGAAAAGGCACCTTTCTGCTTCATGCATCATTTTTTCTAAAATATTGTTTCCTTTTAAATCACTCATAAATCACCCCAGAATTTAAGTTTTAAATAAATTATACAAAAATTATATGTTACTTAAAAACAGTCCTATTTCAACTCTCTTTTTTTGAAGAGAACAAAACTCAAGAGGAGGTTTTAAAGGGTCATTATTAATTAGATATGAATGCGCAATACATCCTCCTCCACAAAGATATTTTGCCCAGCAACTTGAACATTTTGGTTTATTAGACAGATCGTTCAATTTAATAAAATAATCTTTCAATTCCTCGTCTATTCCATTATAAATATTACCAATTCTAAACTCATCGAATTCTGACAAAAAATGACAGGGATATAAATTTCCAATAGAATCAACAGCAAGATATTCTACACCAGCTCCACAACCAAAACTCATTTTTCCAAGACAGGGACCTTCATCAAGAGAGATTAAAAAGTGATAAAAATTTAAATTATTACCTTTTTTCTTCTCATTTAAAATATATTCACCTATTTTTTCATAATCCTTTTTGATTTTTTTCATAGAATCTTTTTTAATCTTTATAGGATTTTTCTCATCAACAATAACAGGTTCAAGTGAGATATTTTTAAACCCCTCTTCAAATAGAAACTTTGCTGATAGAAAGATAGATTTTGTCTCTTCAGTAAAGGTACCTCTAATGTAGTATCCATCATCTCTTTTTTTTATCAAATTTACAACTTTTGGATATATTAAATAAAAACTCCCTTCACCATTTTTAAGTTTTCTGAATCTATCATTCACATTTTTTGGTCCATCAAGAGATATTATTAAACTTATCTTATTTTTATTTAAAAATTCAATTTTGTCATCTGTTAGAAGAACTCCATTTGTTGTTAGCGAGAATCTTAAATTTTTATTATTTTTCTTACCTTCACTTAAACCATAAACAATTGTTTCTTTAACAACATCCCAATTTAAAAGTGGTTCCCCACCAAAGAAATCTATTTCAATATTTCTATTTTTAGAGTTTTTTATTAGAAAATCAACAGAATCTTTTGCAAGTTTTGCACTCATCAATCTATCTTCTTTACCAAAACTTCCTCCATCAACAAAACAATAATCACATTTCATATTACATTTCTGAGAAACAAGAAGACAGAGTGATTTTAAATTATTTGGGCTATTGAATTTTGGATTAAAATTTTTATAAATTTCATACTCTTCTAAAAAAAATTTGTTTTTTGGAAAAATTTTTAAATTTAAATTTTGATAAGAATTTTTATCAATTTCAATAAAAGTTCCTGAAACCGGGAAAAAAACAAAAAATCTTTTTAAAAATGAGAACTTATGAAAGAAAGGTGGTTTAGAATATATATGTTTTATCCTTTCTATCTTTTTCACACCCTTGATTTCCAACTGTCATTGATGTTTTACAAGCAGATTTGCAAGGTGTAGGACACTCTCTGCAATTTAAATTTATCTTATTGATGAATGGCTTGTTTTTAATAATCTTTATCTTCAAAACTCACCTCCTATTAAACAATTATAATACAAGTTTACAAAAGTCGAATGTCTATTTTTGTAAACTAAACTCAAGTTATTTTATCAACACTAATATAGGGGATAAGAACTTCTGGAATTTTAACAGAACCATCTTCATTTTGATAATTTTCTAAGATTGCTGCTAAACATCTACCTATAGCAACTCCTGAACCATTTAGAGTATGAATAAACTCAAGTTCTCCACTCTTTCTTCTAAATTTTGTATTCATCCTTCTTGCTTGAAAATCTGTACAGTTTGAACAGGATGATATTTCAACATATCTTCCATATGATGGCATCCAGACCTCAATATCATAAGTTTTGCTTGCTGAAAAACCCGCCATATCACCAGTTGATAGAAGGACAACTCTATATGGTAAATTTAATTCTTTTAAAACATCTTCAGCTTCAATAACGAGTTTTTCAAGTTCATCAAAAGAATTTTCTGGTTTAACCAATTTAACAAGTTCGACTTTATTAAATTGATGAACTCTAATTAAGCCTCTTGTATCTCTTCCAGCCGCTCCTGCTTCTTTTCTAAAACAAGCAGTATATGCAACATAATATTTTGGAAGTTCGTCCTCATTTAAAATCTCATCTTTATGAATATTTGTAAGAGGAACTTCAGCAGTTGGAATTAACCATAAATCTTCTCCTTCTATCTTATACATATCATCAACGAATTTAGGTAGTTGTCCTGTGCCTACCATAATATCTCCTCTTACTAAAAAAGGTGGAAATATCTCTTTATATACATTTTTTTTAGTGTGTAAATCAAGCATAAAATTTATAAGTGCTCTTTCAAGAGATGCTCCAAGATCTTTATTTAAGAAAAATCTTGAACCAGATAATTTACTTGCTCTTTCAAAATCAAGAATTCCTAAATTCTCACCTATTTCCCAGTGAGGTTTTATTTCAAAATCAAATTTTCTTATCTCACCAAATTTTCTTATTTCAACATTACTTTTTTCATCAGGACCTATTGGAACTGTTTCATGAGGTATATTAGGAATTCTTAAAACAATATCATTGAGAATATCTTCTGTCTCTTTTAATTTCTCTTTTAAATTTTCTATATTATCTGAGAGATTTTTTGATTCAAGGAGAAGTTCTCCGATATCTTCTTCTCTCTTTCTCATCTCACCAATGATTTTTGATTTACTGTTTAATTCGTGTTTTAAATCTTCAAATTCTTTTAATAAAGAAAGTCTTTCTTTGTCAATTCTTAAAAAATCATCGAGAATATCATCTGAATAGCCTCTATTTTTTAAAGATTCTCTTACAACTTCAGGATTCTTTCTGATAAACCTTACATCAAGCATCAACTCCTCCATTTATAATAATAATTAAATTTTTAATACATTTTTAAATTAAATCAAGTACATATCTTTAAAATAAAAAATAGTGTACAGGGAGATTGTCTCCTTGAACACTATGAAGATTTTGGCTTCTCATCTTTATTATTATTGTTTTTTAATTTTAATAACCCCTCTTTTTTTAACCTTTCAACAATTAAGCCCATCTTTGCATATGTATATTTTTCGCTTGTATCCTTGAATCCAATTTCAATAAATTTATTTGATTCAATAAAAAATAGATATTGAATTATATTCGACATTCCCTCTGGTGCATCCCTATTTTTATCTATATATAAATCAATTACATCAATTGATGGAAGATCTTCCTCGAGGATCTCACCATTTTTTACAAGATTTTTTAATTTTTCATATAACTCCTCTGTCTCTTTATGATTTTTAACAAGTACCATAGCAACATCAGAATCATATTCGATATCACCACCACCAGTTGAGTGAAACATAGTTGGTCTATCTATTCCTTCATCATCAAGTTTACAACCTTCCTTATCAAGAGATGAAATTGCAAAAATTGGAGATTTTAAAGATAAAGATAACATAGCTATTTTAGAAGATAACTCATCAACTTTTTCTTCAAGAGAGATTCTTGGTGATTCAAGAGGAATTTTCTGTATATAATCAAGAAAAATAACAACATTTTCGCATCTATGACTTTGCATTATGTTGTATGCATGCGCTTCAATTTTTTCAAGTGTGTCTGAACTTCCACCCTCAATTATATATAAAAATGATGAATATTCCTGAAATCTTTTGTATGCTTCTTCAAAACTTTTAAATTCTTCTTCATCAAGATCTCCTGACATTAGTTTAACTGGATTTATATTAGATTCTTGAGATAAAATTCTTAAATTTAAGATTCTTGATGTCTGTTCCCATGAATAATAAAGAACGGGCACTCTTTCATTTTTAATTATATTTGTTGAAAGGTGAAGTAAAAAATTTGTTTTTCCTCTTCTTGGTGCACCTGCTAATGCATAATAAAAACCAGGCCTTAGACCAAGAAGTGTTTTATCAATAGATGTAAATGGTTCGAGAGAAAATCCATGAAAGCTTCTTTTTTCATAAATGTCTCTTATTATATCTTTAACTACTACTTCTGAGGGAACAAGTTTTTTATGAAGTCTTTCAATAGCAATTTTTTGTAACTCTTCTGACATTTTGACAGAAAATTGAGATATATCTTCCACCTTTTGAGGCCCCCTTCTTTCAACAAAATCTGTTATTTCATCTGCGATATTGATTAATCTTCTCTCTCCATTTCTTATTCTTAAAATATCAATATATGAAATTAAAAGAGCAAGATTTGGAGTTTCGATTTTTTCTAATTCATCCAAAAGATTTTTAATTTCATTATCCATCACACCTTTTTTTTCAAGGTGTCTATATAATGTTTGAAAATCAAGAACTTCTGTTTCACCTCTTCCTTCATAGATATCAAATATTGCATTCAAAATTAAAGTTGTTTTTGGATCTTCAAAATATTCACTTTTAAAACCTTCTGATAAACTTTTTGTTATTGCAAACCTATCAACAATAAAACCCTTTAAAATTTTCTTTTCTATATCTATACTCATATTTAAATTATACTATAATGGAACAAAAATTGTTTTTTTAAACTCTAAATTTTTGAAACAAAAAGATGAAAAAGATGTTTATAATTAAAAGGAGGTTAATATGAAAAAATTAGTTATTTTATTATGTTTGGTTTTGTTAGGAGTTAGTTTCCTAACAATTAAGGTAAATGCAAATATTATTGGAGTTACAATTTCACCAAATACACCTGGCAGTCAAACAACACAAGGAGACGATACCGCAGGAAAAACTAACACACATTGGATATTATCAATAAACTTTGATAACAATTTACCTACATTACAAAATGGGGATACAATAATAATAACATTCCCAACAGGATTTAATTTTAATAGTTCTACTGTCACTATAACAACAAATACAATTGGCACAACCTTTGGTACCATAACTAAATCTTTAAATGTGATAAACATTCCTGTTACTGGAAATCAAACTTCTGCTGGACAGGTTGTTGTTGATATAACAAATGCAACTAACACAACCAAAGCAGGAAATTTAATAGCATATGTAAAAGTAAAAAGATTAGCAAGTTTTATAATCAATTTTAGTGGAACAGTTACAGTTATTCCAGATTTAATTCACCACATCACAATAACTCCAAATCCATATTACACAGTTATTAATGATATAAAAAACTTTATTGCAGAAAGTTTCGATGTTTATGGAAATAAAAGAACAAGAGTCAATTCTATTTTTGGATGGGAAGATAAATTTGATTGGTCAATTAATCCAATTGCTGATCCAGTTCCTGGGAATGCTATATTTACAACTCCAAATTCAAATGTTGATAATGTAACAATTCAAACAACAGATTGGGGACATATTCAATTAAAAGCAACATCAACTATTGATAACACTAAATTTGGTATTTCTGATATTTATATAGTTAGCCAAATTTCAACTCCAAAAGTTGATGTTGACCCACCATATGCAGGCTCAGTTGCTGAATATAATATAAGGTTTAATCTTGGACCAAATGGAGCTGTTGTTGGAGGAATTGATTATATTTTAATAACATTTCCAAATGATACCTTTATTCCATTTTCTTTTTCATACTTAGGAGTATTAATTAATGGTTATCCAGTATCAGTAACCTATGTTTCTGTAAGAACAGTAAAAATTGTTTTTCCATATAATTTACCAGCTGGTGCTTATGTTATTGTAACCTTTCCTATAACTTCTGGAATAACTAATCCATCAACATCTGGAACATACACTTTAAAGGTCTCAACTTCAAAAGAACCAACTCTTGTTACCTCATATCCATATACAATTTATTATTCTGTTATATCAAGACCAAAAGTTACTGTTGAGCCAAATGTTGTTGATACTGAGGCAAGTTATACAATTGAATTTAAAACTGGAAGTGCTGGGAATTTAATAAAAGATTATGATATAATCGCAATAAAATTTCCAGATGATACTTTCATTCCATCAACCGCTGATAAAAGTGAAGTAACAATAAATGGAGTGAATCCAAAAGATGTTACAATCTCAACAGGAAGGAAAATTCAACTTAAAGTTCCAGTTAATATTTCAAACAATTCTAATGTTAAAATAATTTTTACAGAAAATTTTGGAATTAAAAATCCAACAGAAGGTGGAGATTACACTCTTCAAGTTGCAACAAGCAGAGAGCCAACATATGTAACATCATATTCTTATAAAATTGTTGAATCAATTTTAACAGATTTAGTTGTTGAAGTTAATCCGCCAGTTACAAAGGTTGAGGCAGAATATAAGATAAATTTTAAGACAGGGAAACATGGAGAACTCTCAGAGGGTGATGAAATTTATATAAAATTCCCATCTTATACTAAACTTCCAAATGATATTGATA
>JAAYUH010000114.1 GCA_012517755.1 bacterium
ATGACCAAATCTTTCTCTTCTAACCTTGGAAGTTGTTACTTCAACTCCACATCTTTCACATACAAGACCTCTATATCTGATTCCTTTTAGTTTTCCACAATGACATTCATAATCTTTAACTGGACCAAAAATTCTTTCACAAAACAACCCTTCCATTTCAGGTTTAAAATTTCTATAGTTAATGGTCTCTGCTTTTTTGACCTCACCATGAGACCATTCAAGTATATCTTCAGGAGATGCTAAAGATATTTCAATCGCATCAAATTTTTTATGAACCAAATAAATTCACCTCCTAAGATCTCTCAGATTCTTGCTTTCTTTTTTTTATAATATCCTCAGCTAATCTTTGAGGAACTTCTTCATATTTAGCAAATTTTGCTGTGAAATATCCTCTACCTTGAGTTATAGATGCAAGATCAAGTCCGTATGTTAGCATCTCTTGTTCTGGAACTAATGCTCTTACAATAGATATTCCTTTAGATGAATCCATACCTAAAATTTTAGCTCTTCTTGTATTTAAATCCGAGATTATATCTCCTAAAAATTGTTCAGGTGCTCTAACCTCAACTTCAAGAATAGGTTCTAAAAGTATTGGATTTGCTTCATTGAAAGCTTTTTTAAACGCCATTGAACCTGCTATTTTGAAAGCAAGTTCAGAAGAATCAACAGGATGATATGAACCATCATATAAAACAACCTGAATATCAACTACAGGATATCCTGCAAGAACACCCTCTTTCATTGCCTCTCTTATTCCCTTTTCAACTGCTGGAATATAATTTTTTGGTATTGCTCCCCCAAAAATTTTATCTACAAATTCAAATTCTTTTCCTCTTTCAAGTGGATTAAGTTCAATAAAGCAGTGACCATATTGGCCATGTCCACCTGTCTGTTTCTTATATTTTCCTTCTGCTTTTGCAGAACCTTTAACTGTTTCTTTATATGCTATTTCAGGCTTTGTTAAAATAACTTCAACTCCGTATTTTCTTGATATTTTTTCAAGGTTTACCTGAAGATGAGTTAAACCCATTCCTCTTATTATCAGTTGTTTTGTTATATCGTTTCTTTCAACAAGAAAAGTTGGATCTTCTTCAGACATTTTAAACAAAGCATTTGTTAATCTATCTTCATCTTCTTTTCTTTTTGGCTCAACAGCATAAGCAACAACAGGGTATGGAAAATCAACATAATTATAAATAACTGGAAAATTATTTTGAGCTAAAGTATCACCTGTAGTTGTCAAATTAAGTTTAACTAAAACCCCAATATCACCAGCAGTTATTTCAGAAGTTTTTTCTTGATTTTTTCCTGAAATAAATGCAATTCCAGAAATTCTTTCTTCCTGTTCTTTATTAACATTATGAATTTTAATGTCTTGAGTTACTTTCCCTGTAATAACTTTTATAAAATTTATTCTTCCAATAAAGGGGTCAATGATAGTTTTAAAAACTAAACCTGAAAATGGTTTATTAATATCAAAATCTGTAACTACAACTTCTTTTGTTTTTGTATCATAACCATTTCTTTTTTCACTCAATTTTGGTTCAGGAAATTCATTCACTATAAAATCAAGAATCTCTTCTGTTCCAACATCTAAAACACTTGAGGAGATTAAAACAGGATGAATTGTTCTATTTCCAATACCTTTTTGAAGTCCTCTTTTTATCTCATCTTCATTTAAAGTCCCATTAGAAATATAGTTATTTAAAAATTCTTCATCAACTTCAGCTATTTTCTCAACAAGTTCATTTCTATATGTTTCAAATTTTTCTTTTTCACTATCAGGTAAATCAATCTCTTTAAGATTATCATTTTCTAAAATTTTTGCTTTTCCTGTTATTAAATTTATATAACCTTTGAAGTTTAAACCTTCTCCAATTGGTATCATATATGGAACTGCGTCTTGACCAAAGAATTGTCTAATAGAATCAAGTGAATTTGAAAAACTTGCATTTTCTCTATCCATTCTGCTTATAACAAAAGCAACTGGTAAATTTTCTTCTTCTGCAAATTCCCAAACTCTTTCTGTTCCAACCTCAACTCCACCGACAGCATCAACAAGGATAATTGAACTTTCAGAGGCAATTAATCCCCCCCTAACTTCTGAGATAAATTCGACATAACCCGGTGTATCAATTAAATTTATTTTATATCCTTTCCAATTACAGGGAAGGATTGTAGTTGATAAACTTATATGTCTTTTAATCTCTTCTGGTTCAAAATCAGAAACTGTGGTTCCTTTATCAACACTTCCTTTCTTTTGAATTGCTTTTGATATAAAAAGAATTGATTCTGTTAATGAAGTCTTGCCAGATCCGCTATGAGAAATTAAAGATACATTTCTAATTTTCGTTTTTTCTATCATTATTGACTCACCTCTTTCTTTTTATTTTTTCTTTTTCTTGTCGGAAGGAAAAATTTTAATTCTTTCTTTTCCTCTTTCTTTTCAAGGTCAGGTATTGTTCTTATGTTTATACCAAGTCCTCTCAATTCTCTTACGAGTACTTTAAAAGATTCTGGAATTCCAAGTTCTTCGATATCTTTACCTTTAACTATACTTTCATATGCTTTTCTTCTTCCATCTATATCATCAGATTTTACAGTTAACATCTCTTGAAGTAAATTTGCAGCACCATATGCTTCAAGAGCCCAAACCTCCATCTCTCCAAGTCTTTGACCTCCAAACTGAGATTTACCACCAAGTGGTTGCTGTGTTACAAGTGAATAGGTTCCAGTTGATCTTGCATGTACTTTATCAAGAACAAGGTGATTAAGTTTCATAAAATATGCATAGCCAATAAGAGCAGGAGATTTAAAGGGTTCACCAGTATATCCATCAAACAAAATTTCTTTACTATCAACATTTATTCCTGCTTTTTTTAAAATTTTTTCTATATCTTTTTCCTTCATTCCTGAAAAAATTGGTATTTCATATCTTAATCCAAGTTTATATGCAGCATAACCAAGCATAGTTTCAAGGGTCTGACCAATATTCATTCTTGAGGGAACAGACAGAGGAGATAGAACTATATCAATAGGAGTCCCCTCTTTTGTATATGGCATATCTTCTTCAGGTAAAATAGCAGCTACAACTCCTTTATTTCCATGTCTTCCTGCCATTTTATCTCCAACCATAACTTTTCTTTTTTGAGCGACAAGAACTTTCACAAGTTTTTCAATTCCAACTGGAAGTTCATCGCCTTTATCTCTTTGATAAATTTTTGTTAAAATAACTGTTCCAAATTCACCAGGTGGCAATCTCAATGAGTTATCAACAACATCCCTTCCTTTTTCTCCAAACATAGCTCTCCATATTTTTGATTCTGGAGATGTATCAAGTTCAACTTTTGGTGCAAGTTTTCCAACCAAAATATCACCTGGCTTAACTTCTGCTCCTAATCTAACTATACCTTCTTCAGTTAAATTTCTTAATTCTGATTCTTCTACATTAGGAATATCCCTTGTCAAAATTTCTGGTCCTGCTTTTGTCTCTCTAACAGTGGTAATATATTCTTTTATATGTACAGAGGTAAATGTATCATCTTTAACAAGCTTCTCGCTTATAAGAATAGCATCTTGATAGTTATAACCTCTCCAAGGAAGATATGCAATTAAAACATTTCTACCAAGTGAAAGAACACCATCTTTTATCGCTTGACCATCAGCAATTATATCTCCTTTATTAATTTTGTCGTTTTTTTTAACAATTGATCTTGTATTTATTGATGTATCCTGATTTGATCTTGAAAATTTATTAAGTTGATAAACCTTTTGCTCTTTTTTACTTTTTATAACAATCCTATCTCCACAAACCTCTTTAACAACTCCATCTATATCTGAAATTACTATACTTGGATCATTTTTTGCAACCTCTTTCTCAACTCCAGTTGATATGATAGGAGGTTCAGGAAAAAGAAGTGGGACTGCCTGTCTTTGCATATTACATCCCATAAGAGCTCTGTTTGCATCATCATGCTCTAAAAAGGGAATTAATGATGCTGAAACAGAAAAAACTTGTAAGGGTGAAATTTCCATAAATTGTATTTTATCCAATGGAATCTTTTCTAAAACTTCACCTTTATATCTTCCTGTTGCAAATCCATCATTTAATAGTTTTCCTTTATCATCTTTTAAAAGTTCACCGCTTTTATTAACAGGAGTATTTGCTTGAGCAATATAATAATTTTCCTCATCTAATGCCTCAAGGTAAAATATCTGATCTGTTAATTTTCCATTTTTTACTTTTCTATATGGAGTTGTAATAAATCCATATTTATTGACTTTTGCATAAATTGTTAATGAGTTGATAAGTCCAATGTTTTGTCCTTCAGGTGTTTCTATTGGGCATATTCTTCCATAATGTGAAGAGTGAATATCTCTTACCTCAAGACCCGCAGTTTCTCTTGTTAATCCTCCTGGTCCCATTGATGATAATCTTCTTTTATGAGTTATTGTTGAAAGTGGATTTGTTTGTTCCATAAATTGCGAAAGTTGTCCTGTTCCAAAAAAACTTTGAAGTGCTGCTGTAATAGGTTTTGAATTCACTATATGTTGTGCTGTAAACATCTCTTCAGAATAAGTGCTTATTCTACCTCTCATAACCTTTATCATTCTCAAGAGACCATATCTCATATTTGTTTCCATCAATTCACCAACACCTCTAACATATCTATTTCCGAGATGATCAATGTTATCAAGAGGCGCTTCATTATTTTTAATTTTTACTGAATGTCTAATAATTGCTATAATATCATCAAGAGTTACAATATTATCTTTCAAATTAAGATGGAATCTTTGATTTATTTTGTGTCTTCCGACATCTGAAAGATAATTTCTTTTTTTATCAAAAAATGTTATCTGTATTAAATTTTTTGCTGATTCAAGCAGAACTCTTTCACCTGGTCTTAATTTTCTATATATATCAAGAATTGCATCTTCTTGTGTTTTGTTGGTATCTTTCTCAAGAGTTTTCTTTATTAAATTATCAACAACATCTTTATAAATTTCTATATCATTTATTCCAACTGATAAAAGAGCATCTATTTTTTCTTTTGTTAAATCATCATTTTCATAAAAAATCACCTCACCTGTAGATGAA
>JAAYUH010000115.1 GCA_012517755.1 bacterium
CAAGTTTGATAAGGTTTAAGACAGTTAATGACTAAAAGTTCTCGTGCTATCTGAACTAAAGATGTTTTATCGGATTTAAAAAATTGAATTTTAGGAGGAAAATTTTGAATTATCTTTTGTTCAAACCCCTTTTCAGTTGCTTGTAATTGGAAATTTATACCAACTTGTTCTTGTTTTTCTGGGTATTCTTCTTTTATTTTTTCATAAAATAGTCCAGGTATAGTTGAATCATATGGCTGTAGTGGAATAAACTGAAACTCGCATAACGCTTCTACTAATGGCGGATTTTTATATTCTCTTTCCATCACTTACCTCCGATGTTTAAATTTATCATTTTATTTGTATCATTACCAAAAACATCGACAACCTTTACCATTATTTGATATTCACCCTTATCTTCATAAATATGCTTTGCCTCATAATCAACCTTTGGATTCTTTTTTATTCTGAAACTCTGCCACTGATTGTGGAATGTATCACCTTTATGATCCCAGTCAATCGCCCAGTAATCTATTAACTCACGAGAGTCCTTTACTCTGCTGGCAATCTCTGCAAGTTCAGCAGTTGGTGGAAGTTGAAAATCTATAATTTTTAATTTTACTTCATTATTTTTGATTTCTGTTTCAATTTCTAAATAGGCTACTTCTGGAAACTTAACATATTTTGCAAGTTCACTATTTACTACCTGATCAGGAATTTTCAATAACTGTAAATCAAAACCAACAAGTAATGATTTTATTTCATTTACAGAAGGTATCTGAATGAGTCTTAAATCAACACCATTCTTTTTTGCTAATTCTTTTGCGAGTTCATTAACATCATAACTCCACTCCCATCCAAGGATATCTGCTTTATTGAAGTTATTTACCCTACATTCAACAACCACTTTTTCAACCTCTTCCATCGTAACAGGTGCATTCAGAGGTCCAATATGGACAGCTCTTTCTCCTTTTCTTCCGTGAAGGTATTTAAAACCAGTTAAAGGTTGTGCTTGATAAAGTTTAAGCATAAAAGAAAGATATTCATCCACTCTCTCTTGCCAGTAAACCGTTTCATAATTCCCTATATTCCAGAGTTCAAAAGGACGAGCAGGCTTATTGTATTTCTTATCCGACATCTTCCTCCTCCATTATGGTTCTGATTTTATCTTTTAGACCAGGTAGGTCTTTTCTCACAACATCCCATACTCTCTCAAGTTTTACTCCAAAGTATTCGTGAGCAATAACATCCCTCAATCCCTGCAATCTTCTTCCATGGTATCTGAGGATACTTATCTCTAAAATCATCATCTATATTTTTAACTGCTTCACCAATTATTTCTAATCTTCTCACAACCGCATCTTGAACCTGCAGATTTGAATTAAACTCATCTTCTGAGCAGTTTTTGGTATATTCTTCTATTGCTAAAATACTTTCCCATATGTCCTGTAAATAGAGTTTTATATTCCTTTTCATAAAATAGTCACCTCTTCACTCAATATCTGTTCTTTGATAATCGGCTTGATTGTTGAATATTCTCCTAAATCAACCTTCCTTCCAAGAGCCTCTTCAAGTTCTAACTTTAATCCTGCAAAATCAAGCAAACTCACCCTGCCCTCTATCTCCACCAGAATATCTATGTCACTTTTCTCAGTCTCTTCTCCTCTTACTACAGAGCCAAAAATTCCTGCTCTTTTCACCCCATATTTTTTTAATATAGGTAA
>JAAYUH010000008.1 GCA_012517755.1 bacterium
GTATGTTTTTTTAATAAATTTTACTTTTTTATAAAGAATTTATAAAATATTATATATGATTTATGTAGGTTTATCAGGAGGAATTGATTCTACTTATTCTTTATATCTGTTAAAAAAATTTTTTTCTGAAGTAACTGCTGTTTTCTTGATACTTTTTGATCAAAAAGATATTTGTTCATTAAAATGTTGTAACTTAGAAGATGTTATAAATATAACTAAAAAATTAAATGTAAAATTAGAAATAATTGATTTTAGAGAAAATTTCAGAAGAGAGATAATAAATAATTTTATTAGTGAATATAAGAATGGAAGAACACCTAATCCCTGTGTTTTGTGTAATGAAAAAATTAAATTTAAATTAATTATTGAAAATTCAATGAAACAAAATGATTACATAGCAACTGGCCATTATGCAAGAGTTCAAAATATAAATGGAAATTATTGTTTATTAAAAGGAATAGATATATCCAAGGATCAATCTTATATGTTGTATAGAATTGATAAAAATTATTTATCTAAGATTATTTTCCCTCTTGGTACTTACTATAAAAAAGAGGTTATTAATGAAGTAAAGAAATTAAATTTGTATGAAAAGATACCAAATGAAAGTCAAGATTTATGTTTCCTTGTTGATAAAAAAGAAAATTTCTTAAAGGATATTTTACCTGAATATAAAGGTGATATCCTTCACATTAGCGGGAAAAAGTTGGGAACACATAAAGGTTATTATTTTTATACAATTGGTCAAAGAGAGGGATTAAATATTTCATGGAAAGAACCTTTATATGTAATAGATATTAATCCTGAAAAAAATATTCTATTTGTAGGCGAGAGAGTTTATGCTATGAAGAATGAGTTTACTGTAAAAAGTTTAAATTGGCTTTGTGAAATTAATAAATCCTCTTTTAATGCAAAGGTGAAAATAAGATATAAAAGCAAGGAAATAGATTGTTATGTTGAAAAGATCGACACTCAAGCAAAAGTTAAATTAAAATTTAATGAGTTTGCAATAACTCCTGGACAATCTGCTGTTTTTTATAAAGATGAAATTGTTCTTGGAGGTGGAATAATTGATAAAGTTTTATAAATTTTTCTTTTTTTCTTTTTTTCTTTTAGATATGAATTCTTTAAATACGAAGAAACTTCCTATAATGATGTTTAAATAATAATAGAAAAATCTCCATAGTAAAATAAACACAATAAGTGGTTGTCTTGGCAAGAATGCTGAAAAAAGAAAAGCAATACCAATTTCGGCTGCTCCTGAAGTACCAGGTGTAGGAACATATACAACAGATATTAAAAATACTATTGTTACAAATATTATAGAAAATATTGGTGAATTCGAACCAAGACCTCTAAGGAGAACAACAGGTAAAAAAAGAGAACTTAACCATTGTATCAGATTTAAAAAAAATATTAATAAAAGAACATTTATTTTACTTTTATCTAATGATCTTTTTCCTTCCTCGAAAAGATGGACATTTTTATCTATTTCTTCATTAACTTTTGTTGAAATTTTTAAAGGTAAAATTTTTGTTATTATTTTTTTTATAAAATCTGCTATTTTTCTTGTTTGAAAAAGAGCTAAAACTATTAATATTGAAATTAATAGATAAACAATCAATCCTATATCTATGGCAAGATTTACTCCTTTTGGTAAAGTATATTCAAATTTGAAGAAAGTAATAAAAATTGGAATAGCAATAATTAAGCTAATTCTAACAATGAATGCTATAATTTCTTTTACTAATAGAAAAAAAGCACTTTCACCATATTCAACATTTGAATTTTTATTTAATAAGTACATTTGTAATGGTTGACCACCAGTTGCAAAAGGAGTTACAGCTGAAAAAAAATTTCCTATAAGTGCAAGGTTAATTGCTTCACGCTTCGATAAATTGATTGACAATAGTTTTGCACAATAAAGAATTTGAAAAGCTTCAAGTAGCCATGAAAGACCAACAAGAGCAAATGAAATTATTAAATATAATGGTTTTATTTCAAAAAAGGCATCAAGAAAGTTCCCACCTTTAAATAATATTATTAAAACAAATACAACTAAAATAGTTAAAGAAAATGATATTAATATATTTCTTCCAATTGATTTAAAATTGATTTTCTTTTCTTCCATTGGAAATATTATACAATTTTAGTTATAATAAATGCAAACATATTAAAGGAGATATCAATGGATGAAGATATAATAAAAGAATTCAATGAAGAAATTTTAAATATTAAAAATCTTGAAGAGTTTGAAATAATCAAGAATAGATATCTTGGTAAAAAAGGAATAATTAAAAATTTAATGGAAAATATTAAAAATATACCTGATTTTCATCAAAAAAGGGAATATGGAGAAAAAGTCAATAGAATTAAAAAGGAAATTGAAGAAAGAATAAATATATTAGAAAAGAAACTTAAAGAAGATATTGAGAATCAAAGATTATTAGAGGAAAAAATTGATGAAACTTTACCTGGCTATCCTCTTATTTTAGGTAAAAAACATATTTTAACAAAAGTAGAAGAAGAAATAACAGAAGCTTTTTTAAAAATGGGATTTTCGATATTTGAAGGACCAGAAATTGAAACAGATTATTACAATTTTGAAGCACTTAATATGCCAAAATATCATCCAGCAAGAGATATGTGGGATACTCTTTTCTTACCAAATGGTTTACTTTTAAGAACTCATACATCTCCTGTTCAAATAAGAGCAATGGAGAAAATAAAACCACCTTTTAGATTAATTGCACCTGGCAGATGTTATAGAAGAGATCCATTTGATGCAACCCATTCACCAATTTTTTATCAAATTGAGGGATTAATGATTGATAAAAATACTTCACTTGCAGATCTTATGGGAATATTGGATCTATTTGCAAAAAGAATGTTTGGTGAAGAAACGAGAACAAAATTCTATTTGTCATATTTTCCTTTTGTTGAACCAGGAATCGAAGTAGCTGCAACATGTTCTGTCTGTAAAGGAAAGGGTTGTAGTGTTTGTAAATATACAGGATTTGTAGAAATTTTAGGTGCTGGTATGGTTCATCCAAAAGTTTTATCAAATGTTGGAATTGATCCAGAATCCTATCAAGGTTTTGCTTTTGGTTTAGGTGTTGAAAGAGTTGCTATGATTAAATATGGAATTTCAGACATAAGATTATTTTATGAAAATGATATCAGATTTTTAAATCAGTTTTAAAGGAGTTTTTATGAAAATTTCACTTAATTGGTTTAAAGAATTTTTTAACTTCAGTTTAGATTTAAAAGAAATTGAAGAAATTTGCATGTTAAAAGGAATTGAAATTGAAAATATAAATCCTAAAAAAACTGTACTTGAAAAGTGCTTTTCGGGTAAAGTTTTAGATGTTAATAAAATATCAGAAAATTTATGTTTATGTAAAATTGATATAAAAGGGGAAATCTTTAAAAGTATAACTTCAGCAACAAATATAAATAAAGGAGATGTTGTTCCTGTAGTATTAAATGGTGGCAAAATTTATAAAACTATTTTTAAAGCAAATGGAAAGGAAAGCGTTGCAACAACTATCAAACCTATCGAATTTAACGGTGTGTTATCTGAAGCAATGTTATTATCTTATGATGAGATTGGTATACCAGAAGAAAATCTATCTGAAAAACAGAAAAGCGGAATTTTTATATTGCCTTCAGATACTGATATAGGAGAAAATTTAATAGATTTATTATGGTTAAACGATACAATTTTAGAAATTAAAACAAATAATAGAGGAGATGTTTTGTCAATGATTGGTTTAGCAGAAGAATTTGAAAGATATGGTTTAGGA
>JAAYUH010000116.1 GCA_012517755.1 bacterium
ACCAACCCCAAAGCCAATGGGTTCATCTTTAAGGGTTTCCCCCGAAACCTTGTTCAGGCCTATATACTTGATGGGATGCTCAGGAAAATGAATTCTACTGTCAGCAAGGTAATTAATCTGGAAGTTCCCGTTCTTGAGGCTATCAAACGTCTGTCCATTCGTGCAAAAACCCCAAATGCCAGAAAGTATGATTTAAATACAGATGTGATACTTCAGCGTCTGGAAGAGTTTGAAAAAATTACATTTCCTGTTTCCGAATACTATAAAAAGCAAAATAAGTTTGTAACCCTCAGCGGGTTAGGAACACAAAATGAAATCGGGGCAAGGGTAATTGCTGAGGTAGAAAAAACGTTGAGGGAGATAAGGTAATATTCATTTAAATTTTTCTTTTAAATGTAAAAATCTTTTCTCAAGGAAAAAAAAGGAAAATAAGGCAAAAATAAATGTGAAAGTTATAACAAAAAAGTAGAAAAAGTATGCGGTCATTATTTTTCCGAAAAAATTTGAAAAGAATTTTTGAAATACAAACAGACTTAGGGTAATTGAAATTGAATGAAGTAAATAAATTCCATAAGAAATTTTTCCCAGAAAGCTCGTAACTTTTATTGACAAAAATGAACGTAAACGATCATTAAATATAGCATTTAACAAAATCCAGTTAAAAAGCAAAATCATAATTAAGTCATCAATAATAAAATGAATTTTTTTTAAAAAGAAAAAATTATAAAAAAACAAAAAGTATACTATAATAGTAATTGTAATAATATTGTTAATCTTAGAGTTAATGAAAATTTGCAACTTATTTGTTAAATGAGTATCATTTATTAAAAAATAAGCAAGAATTCCCCCTGATGATAAAAAATGAAACCGATATGTATATAAAAATGAAATTAATTCTTGCCTGGTAGTTGATAATAAATATGAATTTATTGTAAAATATGCAATTGATAGAATAAAAATAGTAACTATTACCTTTAATATTTTTTTGCGAAAGACAAATAATAAGGGAGCCCATATTAAGTAAAATTGCTCTTCTATCCCGATTGACCATGTTGGTGAAAAAATCATACCCATATCATAATAGCTGTTTAGATAGTTAGGTAAGAAAAAGATGGATAAGATAATCGCAGGAACTAATTTGTATTCAATTTTAAAAGGAACTTCTAAATGAGGCAATAAAAAATTGTAAAAAAAGAATGCAAAAAAAATAACTGAGAAATAAAGTGGCCAAATTCTAAGAATTCTCCTTAAATAAAAATTTTTAATGTTAATCATCCCATTTTCTTTGTATTCATTTATCAGAAGATATGTTATTAAAAACCCACTTAAACAAAAAAAGAAGGAAACAGCAGCATCTGCCTTATTAAAAATTGGTAAGTCAGGCATTGTGTAAATATTGTATCTATTGATTACTTTTGTTATGTGAAACAGAACTACAAGGATAGCAGCATAAAATCTTAATGAATCTAAACCCTCGAAATATTTTTTCATATAGTAGCTTAAAAATATCAAAAGGCTACCT
>JAAYUH010000117.1 GCA_012517755.1 bacterium
TAAATAAAATATCATTTGTTATTACTGGGTTTAAAGTAAAATCTTTTGTTTTATCACCTTTTTTAACTGTTGAACTTTCATTAATTTCAACTTTTAAACCTCTAAAAAAGAATGAAAGAACTTTTTCTTTCTCATCCCATGTTGCAGGATACCCAAGAGATTCAAAAAGAGATTTTGCTGGTATATAAAGAGTGTTGTTTTTCTCAAATGGCGAGGGAAATATAGATAAATAATTATCTGATAAATAAATTGGGTAACTGATTGATACTCCTTTTGATAAAATGGTTATAGAAAGTCCAGTTGATGTTCTTTTTATATCATATTTATATTCTTGGTTAAGGTCGATAACTACTCTTACTACCGATGGATCAAGTGAGTATTGGCTACATCTGACTCTTAGAACAGAATATTTGTTGATATCTTTTGATAATGGTCCTGATAGAAGTATTGAATTGTTTAAATCTACAACTACTCTAATTGGATTATAAATAATTGTTTCTGTGTAATCTTTTATTTCATTGCTACTTATTATATCAATTACGATATTTCCTGCTTCATCTTTATAAGAAATATCATTTATCTGTATTTTTGATTCAGTCACTACTGTTTCTCCACTCCATTTAATCCAATAAATTTTTCCATTATAAACAATCTCATAATAAACTATGTCTGGGAATATAAGTGAGGATCCTACAACTTTTATTTTTGATTTTGATGAAACTATATCATTTCTCTTCATCTCCTCTGATGGTCCATCATATAGAAATTTTTCAACTTCAAGGGTTATCTCTTTATCAATAATTTTTGTATCAACAACTTTTTCAATATATATAAGATTCATCTTTTCTGAAAAAATCCATCCAATATTTTGATCTACTTTAGAAAAATACCATATCTCATTCGATGAATTTAATGCCATACCTAATATAATTATTTTTGTATCTGGTTCAATAGCTCTAATAACTTCATAAGAAATTGATGGACCTGTTCTTAAATTTGTATATTCTTTAACTACACCAGAATTCTCTTTTATTGTCTCTTCTGTTTTATTTACTTCAACAACCCATGAAGCAACAAAACCTTCTTTACCGAGTTTTTCTATCTTTATCTTATACCAGACTCTTCCATCTGAATCTTTTGATTCTGATAAAACCTTAAGCACCATTCTTTCAGTTATTGTTGTGAGAATATCATAGGAGAGACCAGGACCAGTTCTTATATTTGTTGGAGGAGTTATAATTACCTCTTTTGTAATATTTTGTGCAAAAATTGGGAATATTGATGAAAAAATAAATATTATTACTATTAATCTTATAAATTTAGTATCCATACTTAGCCTCCCTTTCAATTCTTCTTCTAAGCTCTTTTTCTTTAATTTCTTTTCTTTTATCATAAAGTTTCTTACCTTTTCCAACTGCAAGTTCAACTTTTATTAATCCTTTTTCATTTAAATAAATTGTAATAGGGACAACTGTATACCCTTTTTCACTTACTTTTCCAATTAGTCTTTGAATTTGTCTTTTATGCAATAATAATTTTCTTTTTCTCATTCTTTGATGATTTCTAAAAGATGCTTCAGGATAAGGACCTATATCTAAATTTATCAAATATGCTTGATTGTTTTCAAATCTAACATAAGAATCTTTAAAGCTAACTCTTCCCTCTTTAATAGATTTTACTTCTGTACCTAATAAAGATATTCCACTTTCAATTTTTTCTTCAATATCAATTGTCATTAATGCTTTTTTGTTTGTTGCAATAACTTTTTCTACTGACATCTTTTATCCATTATACAATTTGATATAATTTTTTCAACTTTGTTTCATAATTTTGTTATAATAAAGAAAATCTGATAATATATTATACGAGGAGGTGAAAATGATTAGAACAGTAATATATTTGATTCTTTTTATTTTGGCTATTATTTTTTTATTCCAGAATGGAGGGCAACCTGTAACTTTAAAATTTTTAAACTGGGAAACACCCTCACCAATTCCTGCTGGTTTTATTTTCATCGGTGCATTACTTATAGGCGCTATAGTTGTCTGGCTTTATCATCTTCCACAAATTATTGCTCTTAAAAATAAAATAAAAGGCCTTGATAGAAAAATTTCTCTTCTGATGGAAGATATTAAGAGAAAAGAAAATGAATTAAATGAAATTAAAAAAGTAAAAGAAGATTTAGAGAAAAAATTAGGTGAGAAAAAGGAGGAGATTCAAGAAGAAAAAAAGACAGAAGAAGTAAAAGAAGAAAAGGAAATAGAAAGTAAAAAGAGCTCAATATTTGATTTTTTAAAGAGAAAAAAAGATAATGAGTGAAAAATTTTTTACCTTACAAAAAGAGACTATATGCTTTTGTAAAATTTAGAAAATATGAATACAAAAAGTTTGGTCAGAGGAGCAATTATTGCAGGATTGTATCTTTCATTAACATTAATATTCGCTCCGATAAGTTTTAAAACATTCCAGGTGAGAGTGTCTGAGAGTTTAACACTATTACCCTTTTTAACTTTTGATGCAGTATGGGGAATTTTTATAGGTTGCTTTATTGCAAATTTTTTTTCTCCATTTGGATTTATTGATGTATTATTTGGCTCATTGTTAACTTTAATCGCAGCATATTTAACTTTTCTATTAAGAAAAACAAAAAAGATTTATCTTGCTCCAATACCACCAATCCTATTAAACGGTTTAGGTGTCTCCTTTTATATAACTCTTTTGTCAAGTAATGAAGTATCTTTAAGTGATTTCAACCTCAAACTTTATCTTTCAATATCCTCTTCAATACTTATTGGAGAATCAATAGCTACTTATTTAATTGGTTTACCTCTGATTATTTATTTATCAAAATTAAATTTTTTTAAGGAGGAAATATGAAGTTAAAAATTTCTCTTGCTCAAATTAATACAAAACTTGGTAATATAAATAAGAATATAAAAATTCATGAGGAATATATAAAAAAGGCAATTGACGAAAAAAGTAATTTGATAGTATTTCCAGAACTATCAATATCTGGCTACTATCTACAGGATGGAGCATTAGAGGTTTCTTTAAAAAAAGAGAAAGTATTAGAAATTTTTTATGAGTTAAGCCAAAAAATAGACATTTCTCTTGGTTTCCCAGAAATTGGAGAAGACAGTGTAACATATATTTCACAGATATATTTATCAAAAGGAAAAATTTTACATAATCATAGAAAAATTTATCCACCAAATCATGGAATGTTTGATGACTTGAAATTTTTTGGAAAGGGTAAAGAGGTGAAAAGTTTTGATACTGACTTTGGAAAAACTGGAATGTTAATTTGTAGAGATTTTTTTCACCCCTCTCTTACACTCCTTCATTACTTACAAAATACAGAACTATTAATTTTAACTTCTGCAATTCCAGTTAGAAGTTCATACAGAGAAAACGGAATAGGTATTTATGAATCAACAGAAAAACTTTTATCAATCTATTCATTAAGATTTCATACTTTTATAGCTTTTGTTAATAGAGTTGGATTTGAAGAAGGTATATGCTTTATGGGAGGTTCAATGGCAAAAGATCCATCTGGAAAAACAATTCTTTCCCTTCCTTTAATAAAAGAGGATTTTGAAAGTGTTGAAATCAATTTTGATGAGATAAAGAAGGAAATATTTAATTTACCTTTAAGAAGAGAAGAAGAGATTGATATAATATTAAATAATTTAAAGGAGATAAAAAATGGATAATTTAAAATTGAATCTTGAATTTGCTAAAAATTTAATAACTTCATTTATAAAAGAGGAAAAAGAAAAAATTGGATTAAAAAAAGGGGTCGTAGCTTTAAGTGGAGGTGTTGATTCTGTACTTGTTTCTTACCTTTCAACTCTTGCTCTTGGAAATGAAGATATTGTTGCAATTAATATGCCATATGGAGAACTTGGTAAAAAAGGAAGTGAAGATTCTATAAAAATATGTGAAATTTTGAATATTAGATATGAAATAATTGATATAAAACCTTTGATTGATAGTTATTTCAACTTAGAGGAGATGGATAATTTAAGAAAAGGTAATTTTATGGCAAGAATGAGAATGAATATAATTTTTGATAAAGCAAAAAAGTTTGATGGATTTGTAATAGGATGCTCAAATAAAAGCGAACTTCTAATTGGATATTCAACATGGTATGGAGATATGGCTGCTTCAATACTCCCAATCGGAGATTTATATAAAACTCAGGTTTATTTACTATCAAAATATCTTGGAATTCCAGATTATATAATTAATAAAGTGCCATCTGCTGAATTATGGACAGGTCAAACTGATGAGGGAGAAATTGGAATAACTTATGAGGAACTTGACAAGATATTATATTTACTTGTTGATAAAAGAATGAATGTGAGTGAAGTAATTAAAGAGGTCTTTGATGAAGAAAATGTAAAAAAAGTAAAAAAAATGTTAGTTAATTCACAATTTAAAAGAAGATTTCCCCCAATACCAAAACTTTCAGATAGAACAATAGGAATAGATTATCTCTATTTCAGAGATTATAAATATTATGATTAAGGTTGTAATATTTGATTTTGATGGTACTCTTTTTGATACAAAATATGATCTTGCAAGAAGTGTAAATATTCTTTTAAAAGAATGTTCATTAAATGAGTTACCCGTCGAAGATATTTATAAAAACATAGGAAATGGAGCAGATATTCTACTTTTAAAGACTTTTAATTCATACAATTTAAAGCCACCAGAAAATTCAATTGAAAGATTTTTAAATATCTATGATAAAGAAAAATTAAAATACACAAAACCTTTTGATGGTATTGTTGATGTTTTAGAAAAATTATATAAGGAAAAAATTCTTTATATAATAACGAATAAAGATGAAAAAAATAGTTTAGAGATACTATCATATTTTAGTTTAGAAAATTATTTTAAAAGAGTTATTGGAAGAGATACCTTTGGAATTAAAAAACCTGATAACAGATTGATTGAGATAGTAAAAAATTTTGAGAATGTTAATAATGATGAAATAGTAATAGTTGGTGATAGTGAAGTTGATTTAACTTTTGGTAAAAACAACAACATTAAAGTTATTCTTGTTACATGGGGAGGAATGAGTGATATTGAGTATTTGAAAACTCTTAAACCTGATTATATAGTTAATAATCCTGATGAAATAATTGAGTTATTCAGTAAAAATTTTATCTAAATTATAACTATTTTCTTCAAGAATTTTTTAAAAATAGTATATATTGAATCGAACATAGCCCTTTTTTATTTCATTTAATAGATGTTTCAATTTATCTATATATTCTGACTTAATATAAGTATTAAATTTATTTTGCTGGATAAAATTTTCACAAGTTAATTGAATCTTGAATTTTCCATATATGTTAATTTCATATAAAATAAAAATATGCAAACTGATAATTTTGAAGAGATATGTGAAATTGGACATGGTGGTGAAGCAACAGTTTATATTCATTTAAGAAGGGTATTCCCTTTTTTTGAAAAAATGTTTAAAACAAAAAGAGATTTTGTCGTTAGTTATAGGGTGCTTCATAAAGCAAATACCTCTTCAAATGAATTATTAATTAAAAGATCATTCAGTGAATTTTTAAGACATTTAATTGCTAAAAAATTTGATGATTATTTTTTAAGAAGAGGCTACTATAAATATCCTCATATTCCAAGATTGCTTGGTTTTGATATCAATGGATATTATTATGAATTTGTCTATGGCCTTGAAGGTTATTATCCATTATATTTTGATGATACAAACATGAATTGGAATCCTGTTGCATTGAATGATGAAAGAATTTCCTCTTCACTTTTTCATGAAGTTGGAATATATCTTTTTCAAGATATTGTGGAACCA
>JAAYUH010000118.1 GCA_012517755.1 bacterium
ATAAAAAGTTTGCCTTTCAAAATTTAGATATATTCTCTTAATTTTTTTATTGTTTTATTAATAGAATAGGTAACTGTTCCTAAATTCCCACCTTTTGTTGTCAAAACTATTAAGACATCATTATCCACTTTATTAATTATCATTCTTCCCCTTTTCATTTCAACAATTATATGTTCAAGGTCTCCCATCATAAGAGAGTTTGATACTTGAGATAAAAGACCAACAAGAGATGTCCCCAACCCTCCAACAATTTCTCCAGCAAGGTCTGTTGAACTTTTTGAAAAAACCTCCCCCTTATCCTGTTTTACAAAAACATACCCTAAAATCTCTTGATTCTTCAAAAGTTCTGACAAAATATCATTAATCATTATTTCTCCTTTGATAATTTTAATGCTTTTGTAAACATTTCAATTGCTTCTTTATACATTCCCCTTTTTAAAAAATCATCACCAAGTTTTTTGTAATAACCGCTATCCTCTTCAATATTTTTACTCTCCTCTTTTATTTCAATATTTAATTTTTCTTCAGCCCCTTCTTTACTTAAAGGAACTTTTTCTTCTTCCATCTCTTCCAATTTTTTTGGTATCTCTATTTCAGCCCCTTCTTTACTTAAAGGAACTTTTTCTTCTTCCATCTCTTCCAATTTTTTTGGTATCTCTATTTCAGCCCCTTCACTTTTTTGTTTAATCTCTTCTTTTTTTATCTCTTCCAATTTCAAAGGAATCTCTTCTTTTTTTTCAATCTCTTCAACTTCAACTTCTTTTTCTTCTTCAACTTCTTTTTCTATTTTTTTCTCTGGTATGGTTATAATTTCCTCTTTATCTTCTGGAATTTTTTCATAACTAACCTCTTCTATTATAAGTTTAGAAAAAATATTATCCATTATTTTATCATTTAATTTTTGGAGTTCTTTTAAATCATCAAAATCAAAATGTATATTTTCATAATTTTTTGCTAAGTTTCCTATTTTATCCATAAGCGGATTAACATCAACACATTTTTCCCAACACTCATCTTTTTTTCTTCTGTTTCCTGACATTTCATAAAATTTACCAAGATTATAAAGAGCATTTGGATAATAGGGATTATAAATTAGAATTCTTTCAATTGTCTCAATTGCTTCAATTAATCTATTGTCGCCTTTTAATGAAAGTGCATATAAAAGTTCATAAGGTTTTTTCCCTGAATTTTCTACTCTTATTTTTAGCATCTGTTCTGAATTAATAATCCCATTTAAAATTTTATTCTCTGTATCTTTAAAATGAGAAATTGTTGGTAATTCCTCTTTTGTCAAAATATAATATAATTTTCTTATATAACTATTTTTTGGATTGTAATTAAAGCCTTCTTTTAAATATTTAACGGAAATATCATATATTCCAAGAACATAATATAAAATTCCAAGTAAAAGATATGCATTATCATTTTCAGGGTCAATTTTTAAAGCGTGATTCAATTCAGATTCACTTGATTTGTAATCTCCTTTCAGTAGATATGATAAGCCAAGATCAAGTTGAGATCTTAAAAACCAGGGGCTAACAAGTAAACTTTTTAAACTTATAAGAATTGCTTCATCTACTCTTTCAGATAAAATCAAACACTCTGAATAGATTGCATGTGATGATAAGAGTTGAGGATTTCTTTCAACTCTTTTTTTATAATAATCTAACAAATCACTTAGTTCTTCCATAATCCCCTTTTAGCGCGCCCGAAGGGATTTGAACCCATATTTGGTAGCTCCGGAAGCTACTGCTCTATCCACTTAAGCTACGGGCGCTTTAATTTATTGTATAATAAATAAAAGATATATTCAAGAATTTTAAGGAGGTTAATATGGATATAAGAAGAGAACAATTAAAAAAAGTTTCAAATACAAAATATATGATAGATGTAGGGGTTGTTCCTAATATGAATGTTCCAGGAATTATATATGCATCTGAAAAAATGATTTCAAAAATTTTGATGGATAAATCACCAATTCAGGTTGCAAATGTAGCAACTCTTCCAGGTATTCTTAAAGCATCAATGGCGATGCCAGATATACATTGGGGATATGGATTTCCAATAGGAGGTGTTGCTGCTTTTGATGTTGATAAAGGAGTTATATCTCCTGGTGGAGTTGGATATGATATAAATTGTGGTGTAAGATTACTAAGAACAAATTTCAAAAAAGAGGAGATACAAAATAAAGTTGAGGAGCTTTTAAATAAACTTTTTTCAAATATTCCATCAGGAGTTGGTTCAAGTGGAAAATTGAGATTAACTTTTAATGACCTTGATAATGTTATGATTAAAGGAGTAAAATGGGCAGTTGAAAATGGATATGGAAGACCAGAAGACATAGAAACAATTGAAGAGAATGGATGTATGAAAGGAGCAGATCCACATGCAGTTTCAAGTAGAGCAAAGGAAAGAGGTGTTCCTCAACTTGGAACTTTAGGTGCTGGAAACCATTTTCTCGAAATTCAGGTGGTTGAAGAGGTTTATAATGAACAAATCGCCAAAATACTCGGTCTTTTTAAAGGTCAAATAACAGTTTTAATCCATACTGGTAGTAGAGGTTTAGGTCATCAAGTTGCTTCTGATTATATTGAAGTTATGTTGAATGCAGCAAGAAAATATGGAATAAGTTTGATTGATAAACAGCTTGCTGCAGCTCCTTTCACTTCACCTGAAGCAAAAAGATATTTTTCA
>JAAYUH010000119.1 GCA_012517755.1 bacterium
TCTTAAAAATCTATCTGATGGATTTAGTCTTGGAGAATCTGTAAATAAAGCAATTGAATGGTATTATGAAATGTTTTATACAAAATATACTGATGGAAGAAAAACTTTTGCTCATAATATCTATGCTTTAAATCTTTTTGGTGACCCGATAATTGGTTTATATTCATTGAAAGATGTAACATCAAAACCAAAAGTTATAAAAACAGTTCCTTCTAACAGCCAATCAGATGTACCAATAAATACCTCAATAACAATTCAATTTGATAGAAACATTGATAGAACAACTGTAACTAATAAAAATGTAATTGTTCAAGAAGGAACAACTACTCTTTCTGGTAATCTTGAATATAATGAAAATGAATTTTCAATTATCTTTAAACCAAGTAGTGATTTAAAAAAGGGTACAACATATAAAGTAATTATTAAAAAAGATATAAAAGATACTCAAGGTAATAACCTTGAATCTGATTATACATTTTCTTTTAAAACTATCACATCACAGGAAAACTTTATAAACCTATTTTTTGACAAAGATGAAGGATATAAAATAGATTTAAAAAGCGCTCAGATTAAAGTTGAAAATGAATACTTAACATTTAAAATAAATTCTTATAGAAATTGGAATGACCCAGCAAAAGATTTTACTATAAAAATTTATTTAGAAGTTGATAATAACCCAGATACTGGTATGACAAAGGATCAGAATGGAAATGGAGAAGATTACCTTGTTTGGCTTGGTACTTATAATGGTGATTTTTATTCTGATATCAATTCTTGGAGTAGTGCTGATAAACAATGGATATCTATTGAAGATTTAACTTCACAAATTTCAAAAAATTCAAACGAAGCATGGATAAAGATACCGAGAAAATATTTTAAGTTAAATAATTTTGGATACTGGGTTGCAATAAAAGATGAAATAAACGATGAATTTGATTATTATCCAAATGATGATGATCCAGAATATTATGCTTATTATAATTTAAAAACTGAACCAACAAAACTTACAATAATTGAAAACTATCCAGAAAATAACTCAACAGTTTCATCTGACACAGAAATTTATGTTAAATTTTCTAATTCTCTTCTTGAATCAACAATTACAAAGGATAATTTCTTTGTAAAAAAAGGAACAAGATTAATTGATGGAGAGATTTCTTATGATAATAAAAATTTTATACTAAAATTCATTCCGAATACGATACTTGAAAGTGGTGCTATATATCAAGTTACTGTTACTAAAAATATCTATGATATAAATGGAAACAATTTAAATAGTGATTTTGTTTTTGAATTTGAAACACAAAAAGAGATAGTTGGTGATTATAATTTGCAGTTTATTTCACCTAAAGGATACTTTAAAACTGTAGATATAAGTAAAGTTTACATTTTATCTGACGGAAACAATTTATCTTTCAAGATTGAAACATATGAAAAAATAAATGATATATTAAAAACAGCTTTTATAATAAGAATGGATGTTGATAATAATCAAAATACAGGTGTTCCTGTCTACCCTTATGGAGGTTCTGGAGAGGACTACTCTATCTATGTTGGTGGATATGGAAACAAAACATCCTCTTTTATATTAATCTGGAACGAAACAAAATGGGAAATAAAAGAAGAGATAAAAGATTTTTTCATAAAACAAAATAGTAATTATGTAACTGTAAATGTACCATTATCAAAAATTGGAAATCCAAAAAATATAAATTATTGGATTGGTTCAACAGATGACCCATCTACATTTCCAATTGTTGATATTGTTCCAGATGATAGATATTTTCTTGATTATTCAATTGTTGGTAAAAGGGGATGGGTAAAACAATTTGATGATTTTGATGAAGGATATATTTATGATTTAAAATCAACCTATTGTATGCATGATGAAGCAAATATTTCATTTAAAATTGAATCATTTAGAGGTTGGAAAGATGCTTTAAATGAAAAGATATTTGTACAAATAAATATAGATGCTGATCAAAATTCTTCAACTGGAAAACCAACTCCTGGAATGGGTGAAGATTTTTTAATAAATGTAGGTTATAGTAACAGTGAAAATGAGTTGGTATCAGAGTTGTGGATTTGGGAAGAGGATGGATGGTATGTCTTAGAAACTCTTCCACAATATAAACTTGAAAATAATTCAAATACAATTGAAATTACTCTTCCAAAAATTTTGATTGGAGATCCAGACATCTTTAACTATTGGATTGGAATTGGGTCCTGGTTAAGTGAAGATGAGTTTGATTATTATCCAAATGATGATGATCCAAATTATTATTTAACATATGACACAACAATAAAGGGAGTAGAGGATGCTCTCTTGTTAGTTGTAGACATCCCTGATAACCTGATAACTGATAAAGATACAATTTTAGTTAAGGGTAAAACCAATCCTGATGCATCAGTCAAAATAAATGAACAGGAAGTTTTAGTTTCAAGCAGTGGATTTTTTGCTAAAGTTATGAATCTAACTTTTGGTGAAAATAACATTAAAGTTAAAGCCATTGATAGTGCTGGTAATAGTAAAGAGGTTATTAAAAAAGTGAAATATTCAAAAGAGGTTACAGAAATTATAATTGAACTTTTTATTGGTAAAAAGACAGCATCTATCAATGGAGTTTCTAAAGAGATTGACGCTCCTCCATTTATTAAAGATGGTAGAACGCTTGTTCCAATTAGATTTATAGCAGAAACTTTCGGTGCTTTAGTGGATTGGGATGCAACTACACAGAGTATAACAATAACTCTCGATACAAAAAATATAAAAATAATTTTACAAATAAACAATAAAACAGCTGTTGTTAATAATAACAAAGTAACATTAGATGTTCCTCCAATAATTGTTAATGGAAGGACATTTATCCCTTTAAGATTTATTGCTGAAAGTTTTGGTGCTGAAGTACTCTGGGATGGAGACTTAAAGAAGATTACAATTATTTATAAACCATAAAATTAAAATGGGTATGCACCTTCGTACGATATATTCTTCCTCAGGTCTTCTTTAACTAAAAAATCCAGAAAGATTTACCAGGGAACATCTTAAAAGTTACTTACCGTTGCTTCCTTCCAGACCTGGCGGGGTTTGTAACTCTAAGATTTCCTGGCTTCCTTCCTTCAACTTTTCTAATTAAAGACCTTCTGAAAAAGAATATACCTTCAGAAGGAATTCAGCCCCACTGAGCGGGTTGTGGGTTACAGGGCACCGCTATCTCCCCACTTAGCATACCCAATAAAATTATATCATATATAATTAAATTGATGGATGATATAAAGATAATAAAAGGAAATGAAACTTTTTATGAAGATTTTATAAATTTAATTCTTTTTACTGGAGAAAAAATTTTCTACTCAATTTTTGGTAAAAATGTGAAAAATATTTTAAAAAATCTTTATAGAGAAAAAGAAAATCAATTTAGTTATGAGTTCACCAATTTTATTGAGGTCCAAAATAAAATTTGTGGAATGTTATTATCATATTCATATGACGATAAAAAGAAAGTAGAGTTAAATACTGGAAGATTTCTCTTAAAAATTATGAAAATTGATTTCTTGAAAATTTTTCCTAATCTTTTAAAATCTTTTTTTGTTTTAGAAAAATTAGATAAAGGTGATTATTATATCAGTAACATTGCTACATATCCATCTTTTAGAGGTATGGGTTTAGGTACAAAACTTCTTACTTTTAGTGAAGATGTGGCAAAAAATAGAAAAATAAAAAGATTAGTTCTTGAAGTTGAAAAAGAAAATGAAAATGCAATAAAGGTTTATGAAAAATTTGGTTTTAAAAAAGAGAAAGATTTGGATTTGAAAATAGAAGATAAAACTTTTTCCTTTTACAAAATGGTTAAAAATTTAAATAATTAATTCTAAATCAATAAAATATTTGAAGAACATAAGGGTTGCGTGATTTTTTAAGTAGAGAATAAGAGATTACCAAAAAATCCTCTATTTTATCATTCCAATTCTCGCAAAAGCGTGGAAAACAAGTATCCACTATTTCTATTTTGTCATTCCCGTGAAAACGGGAATCCAGTTCCTCCATTTTGTCATTCATAGTTTTTTTGTCATTCCCGTGAAAACGGGAATCCAATATCACCATCAATAATTTTATTGTCATTCCCATCCTCGTGAATACGTGAAAACGAGAATCCAATATTTACATCAATAATATAGATTCCTGCATCCGCAGGAATTACAGTTTGGATAATTTTTCAAAGATACCTAAAAAATTAATTCTAAATTAATAAAATTCTAAATCTCTTGACAATATATAAATTTTCTTATATATATAAATTAAATATATATGGAGATGTTATATGAAAGATAGGTTTTATTTGAAAGGGAATCTATTTTCACCTGGTTTTTGGTTAGAGGCATGGATTCTTGTAATACTTGGTAAAGAAAAATTGCATGGATATGAGATAATGCATAGATTAAATGAATTTTTACCAGGACTTATATGTTGTAAGGGGCCATCACATATGGGAAGAGGATACAAAATTTTAAGAATACTTGAGATGGAAGGATTAATTAAATCAAAATGGGAGACACAGGAAGGTGGACCAGCAA
>JAAYUH010000001.1 GCA_012517755.1 bacterium
AGTTAAATAGATGAGTTTTGTTCATCTTCATTTACATACAGAATATTCATTGCTTGATGGTTTTTTAAGAATCGATGAACTTTTTGATAAATTGAGAAAATTGAATATGGATTCTGTTGCTATAACTGATCATGGTGGTCTTTATGGTGCAATTTCTTTTTATAAAAAAGCGAAAGAGAAAAATATTAAACCAATTATTGGAGTTGAACTCTATTTTTCTCCAACCTCAAGGTTTGATAAAAAGGGAAAAGAAGATAGAGAAAATTACCATATTTTACTTCTTGCAAAAGATTTTAAAGGTTACCAAAATCTTTCAAAGTTGGTCTCAATTGCCCATCTTGAAGGTTTTTATTATAAACCAAGAATTGATCTTGAGACACTACAAAAATATAGTGAAGGTTTAATTTTAACAACCTCCTGTATTAAAGGAGAAATTCCATCTTATCTTCTTGAAGGTAATGAAGAAAAGGCAAAAAAGAGGTTATATGAGTTTAAAGAGATATTCAAAGATGATTTTTATATTGAACTTCAAAATCATAATTTAAAAGAGGAACTTGAAGTTCTTCCAAAACTTATAAAAATTTCTAATGAAACAAAAACAAAATATATTGCTTCTAATGATGTTCATTATTTAAACAAAGAGGATGCCAAAGTTCATGGAATTCTTCTTTGCGTTCAGACTCAAACAACAATTGATAATCCAGACAGATTAAAATTTGAAACAGATGAGTTTTATTTAAAATCTTTTGATGAGATGTGGGAACTTTTTAAAGAGATACCTGATGCAATATATAATACAATTGAAATAAAAGAAAAGTGTAACATAGAGATACCATTAGGAGTCCCAAAACTACCAAAATTTCCACTTAAGGAGAATGAAGATCCATTTGTAGTTTTAAAAAATCTTTGTGAAAAAGAAGTTAATAATAAATATGAAAAAGTCACTGATGAAATAACTAACAGATTGAATATGGAATTGAATGTCATTAAAGAGATGGGTTTTTCAGATTATTTTTTAATTGTTTCAGATTTTGTGAAATTTGCAAAGAATAGAGAAATAAGAGTTGGACCTGGGAGAGGAAGTGCAGCAGGAAGTATAGTTTCATATCTACTTGGAATAACTGAAATTGATCCATTAAAATATAATTTACTTTTTGAAAGATTTTTAAATCCTCAAAGAATTTCACTTCCAGATATAGATATAGATTTTGCAGATGATAAGAGAGATGAAGTTATTGATTATGTTAAGAGAAAATATGGAGAGGACAGAGTAGCTCAAATTGCAACTTTTGGAAAAATGGAAGCAAGAGGTACAATAAGAGATGTTGGAAGGGTTTTAAATTATCCAGTATCAGAGATGGATAGAATAGCAAAAATGGTCCCATTTAATATGGATTTCAAAAAAGCATTTGAAACTGAACCACTTTTAACAAAAGAGATGAATAAAGACGATAAAAAAAGAGAACTATTTGAGATAGCAATGAAACTTGAGGGTTTGAATAGAAACTTCTCAACACATGCAGCAGGTGTTGTTATAGGTCAAACATCACTTTCAGAAATTGTACCATTACAACTTACAAAAGTTAAAGGTGTAACAACTCAATATGATAAAGATGTACTTGAAGACCTTGGTCTTCTTAAAATAGATTTTCTTGGTTTAAGAACACTTACAGTCATTGAGGATACAATTAAATTGATAAGAAATAGAAAGGATAAAAATTTTAAGATTGAAAATATTCCTATCAATGATGAAAAGACCTTTAATATATTAAAAGAAGGAAAGTCAATTGGGGTTTTCCAACTTGAATCAATTGGTATGAGAAGAGTTTTATCTGGTTTAAAACCAACAGATATAGAAGATATAATAGCAATTTTATCTCTTTATAGACCAGGAACATTAAAATCTGGCCAAGTTGAGGAGTATATTAAAAGAAAAAATGGAACAGTATCTTATACAGTTCTACATCCTTTAATAGAGGATATTCTAAAACCTACATATGGAATAATGGTTTATCAAGAGCAGGTAATGCAAGTTGCTCAAAGGTTAGCTGGTTATACACTCGCTGAAGCAGATTTATTAAGAAAAGCAATTGGAAAAAAGAAAAAAGATATAATGGAAGGCATTAAGAATGATTTTATTTCAAGGTGTATTGAAAGGAACATCGAAAAAAATATTGCTGAAAAAGTTTTTAACTATATCGAAAAATTTGCTGAATATGGATTCAATAGATCTCACAGTGCTGCATATGCAATGATTTCATATCAAACAGCATATTTAAAAGCGAACTATCCTCAAGAATATTTTGTTTCTCTTCTTACATCTGTTTCTGGGAATGAAGATAAAGAAGAGGTTTATATAAAAGAAACTGAAAGACTTGGTATAAAAATTCTTCCACCAGATATAAATAAAAGCAACACATATTTTACTCTTGAAGATGATAATATAAGATTTGGATTTTCTGCGATTAAAAATGTGGGTGAACTTGCCAGTAAAGATATTATAAAAGAAAGAGAAAAAGGAGAGTTCAAATCTTTTTATGATTTTCTATCAAGATGTAAGAGTATGAGAATAAATAAAAAAGTAATTGAATCATTGATAAAATCTGGTGCTTTTGATGAATTTAATGAAGATAGAAACTCACTTTTAAATGAATTATCGAGCGAAGAGAAATCAAAACCAACTCTATTTTCTGATTTACCAATAAAAAAGAAAAAAGTAAGCGAAAGTAAAATTTATGAATGGGAAAAAGAGGCTTTTGGTTTCTATTTCAGAGGTCACCCCTTAAAATTTTATCTTGAAGAAATAAGAGATAAAGAGGTTAAAATTGTTGATTTACAAAATTTAGAAAGTGGTAAGATTGTCAATATAATTGGAACAATTGTAGCATATAGACATCAAACAACAAAAAAAGGTGATAGTTTTCTAAAATTCACTCTTGAAGATGAAACTGGAAAAGTTGATATACTTGTTTTTAATAATATTATTACAGATATTGAAACTTATTTAAGAAGAGAAGGTGTTATAAACATTGAAGGAGAACTTAAAGTTGAGGAAGAGAGAGTATCAGTTAGACTTACAAAAATTAATGGATTTGTTTCAAAAAATGAACTTGAAGAGAGGGTAAAAAATATGAACGAAACTTTTTTTCATCTTTACATTAAATTAAAAAAAGATTCATTAAAAGAGGAGACTTTAGATAAATTGTCTTCTGTTATTAAGGAAAACAAAGGGACAACACCAGTAACTATTTATCTTTTATTAGACGGAAAAAAAGTTGAGATATCTCTATCAAAAGATTATAAAGTGAATCTTAATCCTCAGGTTTTATCTGAACTGAACAAGATAATTGGAAATGAAAACATATATTATAATGAGGAGAGTGGAGTCAGGTCTTGAAACATAACATTTTTAAAAATTTTATTTTAAGGAGGTATATATGAGGATAGGAATTTTAACTGGTGGTGGAGATTGTCCTGGATTAAACTCAACAATAAGATCGATTTATTATAAAAGTAAAAAATATGGATATGAAGTTTTTGGTTTCTTTGAGGGATGGAAAGGTGTAATTGAAAATAGTGGAAGGTTGATTGAGTTATCTGATGTAGAAGAAATAGAGAATCTTGGAGGCACAATTCTTTTTTCATCAAGGACGAATCCATTCAAAGAGGAAAAAGGTGTTGAGAAAATTTTGGATATATTAAATAAAAATAAAATAGATGCTTTAATTGCAATAGGGGGTGATGATACACTTTCAGTTGCAGCAAAACTCTATGAAGAATATAAAGTAAAAGTTGTAGGTGTTGCAAAAACAATGGACAATGATGTTTATGGAA
>JAAYUH010000120.1 GCA_012517755.1 bacterium
CATTAAACTCCATTTTCCTAACCCATTTGAAATTTGATTGTCATATATATAACTTTTATGTGAATCCAAATCATATAAATCAATTCCCCCTAATATATGACCAAACTCATGACATAGAGGTCCTATCGTAAAATCGCCTGGTTTAAATTTATATTCTGGAATTACAATATATTTGCTAATATATTTATTATCTTTCTTTATAGAATTAATCATCCACATATGAGGATAAATTTTTTTAAATTCATCATTAGAAATTGAAGAACCAGCGTATATTATAATAATTCCATCAACAAACCCATCATTATCACCATCATAATCTGAAAAATTTATTTCCCCATCAACATATTCAATGATATCCTCTGCCAATTTTTGTGTATTGTTTGGATATTTACCCATTCCGTAAAAGTTGTTTTCATAATATTCATATTCTCTTGGTGCCATAAACCATAGAGAGTTGTTTATTGGATTTGAATAAACTTTACCAATAATCTCAAGTTTTCCCTGTGAGTTTTCATAAAAATAATCATAAAAACTGTTTTTATTTTTTTCTAAAAGGATATTATTGTAAAAAGTTGGAGTTGAAATTTCAAAATTTGCTTTTAAATCTGGAAATTCAACAAGCAAAACTACTGGTTTTAATATACCGATTTTTTTGTTATTTTCATTTAAACTATAAATTTTATTTATATTAAAAAAGAAAGTTATATTTAGAAAAATCGAAATTAATATTATTAAAATAATTTTAATATGATGATTAAATAAACTTTTTTTGAGATTTTTTCTCAACTTTTACCCCTAACTTATTTGGCACCAGCAGTTAGAGGTTTCCCAGTGGTTAAATTATAATTTAAAAAACCAAGTCGGTTGCGCCACTGGCTCACTCTTACTCCCTGGCGCCCATATTGGAGTAAAGAGTTCAACGCCTCTTGGTTTAAGTACCAAGTAAAAAAACCAAGCCGGTTGCGTCACCTGCTCCCCTTTGTCCCGTGACGCCCACATTGGGATCAAAGGTTCATAGCATCTTGGTACTAAAACCTATTTAATTGTCAAATTCAATTATTTTATAACACAATTTTTAATTTTGTCAATATAAAATAAAAAAGGAGACTTTGGTGCCTGACACCTTTGTCTCATCAAAGTTTTTTTAGAAAATATAATTCAGTAATATTTTCTCTTAAATTATTTATTAAGATTTTTTTATCTGAAATTTCAATTTTAGTCTCTTTATTATTAATTTTTGTTAAGTATTGTCCATCTGGTGGTATTAATTTTAATTTATCAACTGACAAATTATTATCTAAAAATTTTATGAAATATGGATATGTTAAAAATTGATTTCCTTTTTCAATCTCTCCCTTTTGAATTAATTTTCTTATTTTACTGCTACTTATTTTTTCTCCATCATATTTCTCTTCATTAATTATTATTAATTCTATCTCTTTTTCTTTGCAAATCTTTTTTAAAAAATTAACATCTCCTTTTCTATCTTTACCAAATTTAAAATTCTCACCAACTAAAATTCTTTTTATTTTTAGATAAGTTAAAAGTAAATCAATAAATTCATAAGGTTCCAATTCTTTAATTTTTTCATTAAATGGAACCAATAAAAGATAATTTATTTTATAGTTTGATAAAATTTCTTTCTTTTCTTCTGGTAAAAATAGAACATTTGGTTCTCTTTTAAAAAAGATGAATGGAGGAGGAAAAAAGGATAAAACAAGATTTTTTTCTTTAAAGGAGCTTAATTTATTGATTATCTTTAAATGTCCTTTATGAATTGCATCAAAAGCACCAATTGTTATATTTAATTCTTCCTCTATTTTTATAAATTTATCAAGTAATATCATCTACTTTTAAAATTCTTATTGGTTTTAACTCCCTCTTTTCCTCAAAATATCTTCCAATTCCAACGGCGTTTTCATTTGTATCAAATATAAGAACAAATCCACCTTTAAGATATGGATGTTCATATTTTATCGTATTCCCTGTTCTAAATAGATATAACCTTTTACTTGGTAAAACTATTTTAGGAATAAAATCTAAAAAATCTCCAATAGGAATTATTAAATCGTTATCTAAATTCTTTTCATATATTTCTATCATATTGTCAATATGGAAACTATCTTTAATTTCAAGTTTACCAACAGCTGTTCTAACAAGAAAAGAGAGGGTTCCAAAACTACCTAATTTTTCACCTAAATCTCTTGCAACGCTTCTCATATATGTACCAGAAGAACATAAAATTTTGAATCTTAATTTTGGAAAATCACCATCTGTATAATCTAAAACATCAAATTGGTGAATGTTCACTTCTCTTTCTTTTAAAACTACATTCTCACCTCTTTTTGCAAGTTCATAAGCTCTCTTTCCTGAAATTCTTTTTGCTGAATATTTTGGTGGCATTTGATTTATGGCTCCGACAAAAACATCTTTTATATTTTCAATATCATTAATTTTAATAAAAGAGGATGGTTTTTTTTCAACAACATTTCCCCAGATGTCATCGGTATCTGTTTTAATTCCAAAAGTAATTTCACCTTCATATTCTTTTGGTAAAAGAAAAAGAAGAGTTGTTAGTTTTGTAGCTTCACCAACCAAAATTGGTAAAACTCCTTGAGCCATAAAATCAAGAATTCCTCCATGGCCTGCTTTTTTAATCTTAAATAATTTTTTAATAAAAGAGAGTAAACCAAAAGAGGTTATACCAGGAGGCTTAAAAACATTCATTATTCCCGATTTTTCATTCACATTTTAACTCCCTACATATATCTTTTATAATCTCTTCTGGGTTTCCTTTAACATCAAAACCTGCTGCATTTATATGACCTCCACCACCATATTTTAAAGCAACATTAACAACATTGATATTACCTTTACTTCTCATACTGACTTTATAACTACCATTTTCTTTTTGTTTGAATAAAATTGCGATATTTGATTCGTTTGATTTATTTAAATATTCAACAACACCTTCTGCATCTTCTTCTTCTGCTCCAAATTCTTTGAAATCATCAATTGTTAATATTGAATAAATAACACCATTCTCTTTTCTCAATTTTTCAAGAGCCCTTCCTAAAATTCTTAATGCCCTTAAAGGCTTCATACTATAAACCATCTCAGATAGATAAAATGGATTGGCTCCGTATTTTACAAGATAAGTTGCGGCTTTGAATGTATTTAAATTTGTATTTGGAAATCTAAAACCGCCTGTATCTGTCATTAATCCTGTATATAAAGCATTTGCAATATTTTCGTCAATTTCAATTTTTGCTCTTCTTAATAATTTTAAAATAAGTTCCGAAGTCGAGGATGATTTGGGATCAATATAATTAAATTTTGCATATAAAAAGTTAGAAGGGTGATGGTCTATGTTAATTAATGTTTGTATTTTTAATAACTTTTTTTTTAAATTCTCAACTCTTCCAATATCTGCACAATCTAAAATTATACCAACATCAAATTCTCCCTCAAAATCATTTTGGATAACTTTAGTTCCATTTAAAAATGAATAAATTTTTGGAACTTTATTTGGTAAAACAGGGACAACCTCTTTTTTAATTTTTTTCAAACCAAAATATAATCCAAGAGTTGAACCAACTGCATCTCCATCTGGATTTTCATGTGAAATGATTAAAAACCTCTTCTGTTTTTTTATTTCCTCAATTATTTTTTTCATCTTTTATTTTATTTAGAATCTCTATTACCTTCATTCCTTTATCAAGAGTTTTATCCTCTTTAAAATGAAGAATAGGTGTGTATCTTAATTTTAATTTTTTTCCAATCTCCTCTTGAAAAAATTTTGTTGCAGATTTTAAACCATTGAATACTGCATCTTTCTCTTCTTTATTATGAACATAAACATAGACATCTGCTTGTTTTAAATCATTTGAAAATTCGACATCTGTAATAGTGATATATTTTTCTCTAATTCTTGGATCTTGTATCTTTTCTCTAAGAATTATAGATAACTCTTCTTTTGTCATTTTTTTTAGTTTTTCTGCTCTGAAACTTTTCATTTTTTAATTATACCATTTTATGCTACTTAAAATAAAAAAGCCCCCTTAAGAACAAGGGGGCTAATTCAAAAAATTTACTCCTCTAAAGTTTCAGGCATATAAATATTTTCATTCCTTTTCAGCAATTCTTCAGTAACAGGCTCAAAATCAGCTCCTACCATATCACTAATATATTTTTTTACAACTGCGTCCCAATATTCTTTTGTCACATAATAAACTCTTGCACCACCAAGTTCATGTTGATATTCAGGCCATGGGTATGAAGGTTGAGCCATTCCAATTCCCCATCTTTTCCAACCATTATAACTTTCATAAGTTGCCCAGAACTCTTTGTTTTCAAGAATTTCAAAAGCATAGTAAGTTTTTGCATAATACATAACTGCACCAATTCTACCACCACGTCTAAATGCCATTGTGTGTAAAGAAATATTAATATCTTTATTTAATAATCTTCCATTTGCAAATCCAACAACTTTTCCATCTACAATTCCAAGAAGAGTGTATGGATCTTTTAATCTATTTCTATACCATCCTAAAACTTCTGAATAAACTCTTGCACCAACAATGTCATAAAAGTCATAATCTAAATCAAGAAATTTTTTTAAATAACTTAAAAGAGTTGGTGCTTCCTCAAGTTTAGCTTCTCTTATTAACATTGTTTCACCAGTTGATAATTTTATAGAAACTGGTTTCCATGGTTTTAAATGTAATGATGGTCCTGATAAAATTGGTTCGATTTCTGACACATCAAACACAACTTTATCTTCAGATACCTTTTCAGGTGGATTCTTTCTCATTAGTTAATCCTCCTTAAAATGAAATTATGATTAAAAAATTTATAATCTTATATTTATTATATTTATAAATCAACCATTTACAACACTAAAAAATGAAGTATAATATTTTAAAGTACGAGGTGATTATGAAGAAGAAAATAATATTAATTATTTTGTTTTTACTTATAATAACCTATTTTTTACTTGGTTTTTTAAATGTAAACAGAAAAAATTTGGCATTCTTTGATAAAAACTTCATGGTTTTTGCTCATCGTGGTGGGATGGGGCTTTTTCCCGAAAATACCATAATTGCTTTTGAAAATGCTGAAAAACTTGGTGTAGATGTTCTTGAAATAGATGTTCATCCCACAAAGGATAGTAAAGTTGTTGTTATTCACGATGACAGTATTGATAGAACAACAAACGGAAAAGGAAGAATTTCAGAATTTACCTACGAGGAGTTAGAAAAATTTGACGCTGCATATAATTTCTCTTTAGATAATGGAAAAACATTTCCCTATAGAGGAAAAGGTATAAAAATACCACTTTTATCTGATGTTTTATCTCAATTTCAAAATATGAAAATAAGTATTGAAATAAAAGAAACAGACGGAAAAATTGAAGAGAAAGTTATAGAACTTATCAAAAATTATAAAATGGAGGATAAAGTAATAATTGCAAGTGAAGAATTTGAAATATTAAAAAAAATTAGAGAAATTAATCCTGAGATTGCAACTTCTATGTCTGAAAAAGAAGTAAGAAGTTTTTATACATCATTTGTTACCTATATTCTTTTAAATTTCTACAAACCAAAGGCAGATGCTTTAAGTATACCTCCTGAGGCAGAAGGTAGAACTCTTGCAAATAAAAATTTCATTAATACATCACATAAAAAGGGGTTAAAAATTTTTGTTTGGACAATAAATGAAGAAGAGGAGATGAGGGAATTAATAAAACTTGGAGTGGATGGAATAATAACTGATTATCCTGATAAATTGATAGAAATTTTAAAAGAGGAGGGTTTAAGATGAACTTGAGTTTTGAATATTCTATTCTTAATTTTTTTGAATCTATTAGAACTCCATTTTTAAATAGCTTATTTATTGGAATAACTCAATTAGGAAGTTTTGATTTTTATGTAACAGTTATTCCTATTCTTTTTTTCATTATCAATGAAAAAATAGCGTATAGATTTTTATTTAGATTAATTATTTGTTACGGTTTAAATACTATATTAAAAAATGCATTTAAATTACCAAGACCATCTAAGGAATTAATTGATGTTCTTTTTGAAGAATCTGGTGGTGGATATGGTTTTCCAAGTGGACATGCTCAGAATGCGACTGTTTTTTGGTTAAGTTTTTATACAGAGTTTAAGAGATGGATATTTTTAATAATTGGATTAATTATGATTTTTTTAATATCAATATCGAGATTATATCTTGGAGTCCATTTCTTTATGGATGTTGTAGGAGGAATATTTATAGGTATTGTTTTTTTATTTTTATATATTTATTTATTACAAAAACCTCTTGATAAAGTTTCTGTAGGCAACATAAAAATCAATCTACCAATTTCAATAATTTTATTTATACTATCCTTCTTTAATCTATTTTCAATGGCGACACTCTTTGCTGCTACATCAGGAATGATTCTTGGAACAGGTATCAGTTCAAATTTGAACTACCAGATGAAAAATGGAATTTTAAAGACTATTATAAGAGTTGTTATTGGTGTTGGAATTCTTATATTACTCCGATTTGGATTAAAAATCATAATTGGTGAAACTTTGTATATGGATATTATTAGATATTTTATAATGGGAATATGGATTACATTTTTCTCAAAAATTCTTTTTAAATTTTTAAAGATTTAATTTTAAAATTAGTTAACTTGCTTTACATTAAAAATTAAATGTGTTAATGCAAGACCTGACCCCAAAAAATATAATTTTGTGGTATAATTATTTTAGGCCAGGGGTGCTATCCATTTGGATAGCTGAGAGGGAGAAAAGCATCTCTCCCAACCCTTTGAACCTGAACTGGGTAATACCAGCGGAGGAAGAGCAACATTTCCCCCGCTTCCCTTGGCTAATTTTTTTAAAGGGAGGCGTTTTATGCAAAACTTTTTTGAATGGTTTAACAACTTTTTCACAAATCCAACAACTCATACAATTATCCTGATTGTTATGATTATCTTTTCAGCTCTGTTCCTTGGATTAATCTTAAGAAGAAGAGAGAAGATGGAAACTCAACAAATTGCTGAAATAGGATTGGCTCTTGCTCTTGCAACAATTTTATCAGAAGTTAAAATTTCTGGTTTTTGGGCACAAGGTGGTTCTGTAACAGCAGCATCTATGATTCCAATAATGTTAATTGCTTTTAGATATGGTGGAAAAACTGGTTTAATGGTTGGTGTGATACATGGATTAATTCAGTTGATAATTGGTCCATATGTTGTCCATCCGATTCAACTTTTGCTTGATTATCCTGTCGCTTTTGGTATGGTTGGTCTCTGTGGTTTTTTCCAAAAAAATAAAGTTTTAGGCATCACTGTTGGATTACTTGGAAGATTCCTTATGCATTTTATCTCTGGGATTATCTATTTTGCTCAATATACTCCTGAAGGTTGGAATCCTGTTTATTATACTTTTATATACAATATAAGTTACATATTACCTGAAATAATAATTTCAATTGTTGTATTCAAACTTGCTGGAGAAAGGATAATAGAGATTCTACAAACAGAGTCTGTAAGAAAATGATAAAATTGATTTATGAACAAAAAATTAATAATAGTTCTAAATGGAGAACTTTCAGATGATTTGGAGAAATATAAAAAAAGATTAATAGATAACCAAAATTTTATAATTGCTTGTGATGGTGGTTATAATAACTGTAAAAAATTAAATATTAAACCAGATTTAATTTTGGGTGATTTCGATTCCTTACAGGAATTTGAATTTGATAATATACTTAAATTTCCTAAAGAAAAAGATAAAAGTGATTTTGAACTTGCAATTGATTATGGTTTTGAAAAAGGATTTAAAGATTTTGAAACATGGGGAGCAATTGGAAAAAGATTAGATCATACACTTTTCAATATTTCTTTGTTATTAAGAATTAAAAAAGAGGGTGGTAATGCTAATATCTATCACCCTCCATATATAGTTTTCATAATAGATAAAGAATATAATTTTGGAGTTAGAAATAGTGGTTTTGTCTCTTTTTATCCTTTAACATCAGAAATTAAAGGATTAACAATTAAAGGTATGAAATATGAATTGAATGAAAAAGATATATATTTAGGATCAACAGAAACACTAAGCAATGAATTTATAGGTAAAGAAAGTTTTGTTAATTTTAAAGAAGGAATAATTTTAGTTATTTTGGAAGAGGCATAAGTTCATCAATTTTTTTTAAACATTTAGTACAAACATTAAGGTGAACAATTTTACCATTAACAACTCTTTTAATTTTATGTAAATTTGGTTTCCAAACTCTTTTTGTTTTTCTATGAGAGTGCGAAACTCTATTGCCAGTAACTGTTCCTTTTCCGCATATATCACATCTTCTTGCCATTCTTTATATCCTCCTTAATAAAATTCATAGATATTTATTATACTACAACTTTAAATTATATCAAAAAAGTTTACAAAAACAGATAGCCTACTTCTCTAAACTTTTCAAATTTTATTTTCAAAAAATTTTTTCGATTGGTTTAAAATATATGGAAAATATAACGGAGTAGTGTAATGAGTTGATAGTATCCAAATTATTTTTGGTTTTCCTAACCTCTCCCACAAATCATAGACTGCTTTTTTTATCATAACAAGATCGAAAAGACCATTGATAAATAAAACATTTCTTGGGTTATTAAAAGATGCATAGGTTAATGGATCGACAAGATACCATATAGTATCGGTTTCAATTAATTCTCCTTTATTTTTCACTGTGTTAACATAATTTAAAAAATTCTTTAACTCATTTCTATATGTATCATAATTTAATCCTTGTTTCTTATAATAGATTCTTGATGGTAAACCATATATTCCTTCTCCCATTAACCTTATAACACTCCCTGCTCCCATTAATGAAACCCCCTTCACTATTCTATTATCAACACCCATTAGAAGATTCAACAAGATTGCACCTAAAGAAAAACCTATACTATATATCTCTTTATCATCCTCTTCATCATTCAAAAATTGAATAAAATGTCTTAAATCAACAACACTCTGTCTCATTGAAAAGAAATATTCCGATTCATCATTACTTAAAAATAATTCCTTAGATTTTGCATCTTTTGGCATTCTTTCTCTATGAAATGGCAATGTGATATATGAAACTCTATACCCATATTTTAAAAAATAAAATGCTACTGTATACTCAAAAAACGGAACAACTTCATGGACAGGATGTATAGTTAGGATATTTTTTTTGTTATAATCTTTTTTTGGATAAAAGATATATCCATAGACAAAATTATTTTCTTCATATTTAGATGTGATAGATGATTTAAATTTGATTTTTTTATGCTCGTAATTTCTAATCTTGTCTTTTTTAATTTCTATATCTTTAAAATCTTTTTCATATCCAAAAACATTCTTGATATCTACGACGTCCATTCTAATATTAAATTTTATCACAAATCATTGATTTTAAACTGGCATATTTTTTGCATATATAAATTAGGAGGAAAAGATGTTTGAGGTTTCAACAATTTTTTTTATAATAGTAGTTTTAGCAACATTTTTCATCCTAATTTTAGGATTAATATTTGCTATTTATATTGTATATAATAAACATTCAAATGATATTGATGAATTATCAGATAAAGAAAAAAAGATTATAGACGAAGTTTCAATAGAAAAAACTGCTAACAAAAAATTAAAGCATATCTATTTTTTGTAACTTTTTTACACACATTTAAAAATCCGTATTTAATTTACTCAAAAATTGCTTGTTAAAATAATGAATGTCAGTTAGAATTAAATTATGATAGAAAGGTATATTAAAGATATAAACACAAAATATGATAAGGGTGATACTACAGAACCAAGTTTTTATGAAACATTAAAATCCTTAATAGAAAATTATTCAAAAAAATTTCTAAATTTTAATATAGATGTAAGAATTCTTCCAAGGAAAACTGAGGGTGGAAACCCTGATATAAAGGTATCAAAAGAGAACAATGAAATTATAGGTTATATTGAGGTAAAAGATTTAAAAATTGAAAATTTAGATAAAATTGAAGAAAGTGAACAGTTAAAAAGATATAGAGAGACATTTCCAAATTTAATACTTACAAATCTATTTGAATTTAGATTATATAGAGACGGGAAACTCATAGATAAAGTTGAATTAGGAAGACCCTTTGATGTTTTTGAATTAAAAACAATTTATGTAAGTGAAAAGATTAGAGAAAATTTTTATAAACTTTTTGAAAAATTCTTCTCATTTTCCATACCTCAAGCATTAACACCTGAAAATTTGGCAAAAGTTCTTGCTAAGAAAACAAAATTTTTAAAAGAGATTGCTTTTGAAGAGTTAAAAAATGGTGAACAATTTTTAACAAATTTATATGAAAATATAAAAAAACATCTTATAACAGATTTAAATGAAGATGATTTTTGTGATTTATACTCTCAAACAATAACTTATGGACTTTTTACAGGAAGGTTAAGAAGTAAAAATAGATTTGATAGAAAAGAGGCATATGATGTAATACCAAAAAATTTTGGTATTTTAAGAGACATTTTTAAAATAATTTCACTCGAAGATATATCTGAAAATATGATATGGATAATTGATGATATAACTAATTTATTAAGTAAAGTTGATATAAATCAAATATTTGAAAATTATTTAAAAGAGAAAAAAGGTGAAGACCCTGTTATCTATTTTTATGAAACCTTTCTTTCTGAATATGATCCAAAAGAAAGAGAAAAAAAAGGAGTATATTATACTCCTGATTCTGTTGTGTCTTTTATCATTAGGTCTATAAACACTATTTTAAAAGAAAAATTTAATCTTCCTGATGGATTGGGTGATAAAAGAGTTACCCTTCTTGATCCTGCTGGTGGAACATTAACATTTTTAGAAGAATCTATTAAATTGGTGATAAAAGAATTTAAAGAAAAATATGGAAGTGGAGGTCTTAAAAATTTTGTTAAAGAGCATATTCTTGAAAATTTTTATGCTTTTGAGTTGATGATGGCTCCTTATGTTATAGGACATTTGAGAATAATATATCTTCTTAAGGATTATGGATATGAGTTATCAAATGATGAAAGAGTAAAATATTATTTGACAAATACTCTTGAAATGGAAGAAATTAAAAGCGAATTTCCTTTTATGCCTTCAATTTCAGAAGAATCAAAAAAAGCTGGAGAAGTTAAGAAAAATGTTCCAATTCTTGTGATTATGGGTAACCCTCCATATTCAGGAATTTCTGCAAATAAAGGTGAGTGGATAACTGAGAAAATTGAGGATTATAAATATATTGATGAAGAATATTTTGGTGAAAAGAAACATTGGCTTCAAGATGATTATGTAAAATTTATAAGATTTGCACAAGATAAAATTGAAAGTAATGGAGAAGGAATTGTTGGTTTTATTACAAATCACTCTTATCTTGATAATCCAACCTTTAGGGGAATGAGATACTCACTTTTAAAAACTTTTGACGAGATTTACATTTTAAATCTTCATGGAAATTCTCTTAAAAAAGAGGTTTGTCCTGATGGAAGTAAAGATGAAAATGTTTTTGATATAAGACAAGGAGTTGCAATTTCAATTTTTGTTAAAAAGAAAGATTATCAAGGTGAGAAAAAAATTTATTATTCAGATTTATGGGGATTAAGAGAAGAAAAATATAAATTTTTAGAGGAAAATGATATTAAAACTATAGAATTTACAGAAATTAAACCCAAAAAAGATTTCTTCTTTTTCGTTCCAAGAGAAGAGAAAGAGGTTGAATTATATAATAAATTCATAAAAGTTACAGATATTTTTAAAATCTATTCAACAGGAATAGTAACGGCAAGAGATGATTTTGTTATTGATTTTGATTTAAATAAACTAAAAGCAAGAATTAATATTTTCAGGGATAAAACTTTTTCTGATGAATTTATAAAAGAAAATTTTAAATTAAAAAATACAAGAGGTTGGAAATTAGAAAAAATAAGGTTAGAATTTTCAAAATTAGATGATGTTGAAAAATATTTTACAAAAATTTTATATAGACCATTTGATATAAGATGGATATTATATTCAGAATTTGTAATTGATTGGACAAGAAAAGAAGTTATGCAACATATGATTAAAGAAAATTTAGGATTATTACTATGCAGACAACAAAGCAAAACTGGGTTTTATCATTCTTTAATTAGTAACTATATAACAGAATCAAGTGTTGTATCTAATAAAACTAGAGAAATAACATATCATTTCCCTCTTTATCTTTATCCTTCTTTGAATAAAAATCATATATTTGAAAAAGAATATAAAGTAATAGAAAGAATACCAAATATAAAAGAAGAAATTTTTGAAATGCTTCAAAAAGAATATAAAAAAGAGGTAACACCAGAAGAAATTCTTTATTATATTTATGGGGTTTTATACTCTAATAATTACAGAGAAAAGTATGCTGAATTTTTAAAAATTGATTTTCCAAGAGTTCCATTTACAAAAGATTATGAAATTTTTAAAAAAATAGGTTCATTAGGTGAAGAATTAATCTCTTTACATCTTTTGAAATCAGAAAAATTAAATAATCCAGTTTCAAAATTTGAAGGTGAAGGTAATAATATTGTTAAATATGTGAAGTATGATGAAAATAAAAAAAGTGTTTTTATAAATGAAAATCAATATTTTACAAACATTGAAAATGATGTATGGGGGTATATGATTGGTGGCTATCAAGTTTTATATAAATGGTTAAAAGATAGAAAGGGTAGATGCTTATCTTTAGATGAAATCCTAACTTATACAAAAATAGTAACATCTTTAAAATATACAATTGAATTACAAAAAGAAATTGATACAATAGAATTGAATAATGAAATATAACATTTTAACTCAAAGTTTAATTCTGAAGGAGGAAAATTTTGAACATTTTAATGGTA
>JAAYUH010000121.1 GCA_012517755.1 bacterium
AAACCATTTTGGACAACTGACATTACAGGATTTAATGTGTTATAGACATCTGGATCATAATTTTCCAAATTTTCTGTAAGATTACCTATAAAATTTCCTGAGAAAATTGATAGAATTAAACCCAAAACAGCTAAAACAATAATAATTATTCCAACTACTTTTAAAAATGTCCCCATATTTACCTCCTTATTATTTAATTATAAAATTTAATTAGTATAAATCAATCTTTATAGTTTTTAGCAAAGATGCTGAAATCTGAAAAATTTATAATATCATCTTCATTAAAATCACATCTACTATTAAAATTTTCATCTCCTTTTTTTGAGATAAATGACTTTGAAAAAATGATAAAATCATTTATATTAACCAATCCATCATCATTCAAATCATAGGGTAAGGTGTTTTCGAGAACATTTACTCTTATTGTTGTTGTATAATTTTCACCAATTTTAATGTTTATATAATATTCACCCACTTTTGTTTTATAACTTGTTTTAAAAGAAATTGAAAGACTATCTTCTAAAAAGTTTGAAGAGACTTCATATGGTATATCAGAATATATTTCAACCTTTCCTCCATTACCTTTTATTTTATTAATATTTATTAATTTATTTTCTTTTTGTTTTATTGTAGAATTTCTTGGATATATTGAGTAATCTTCATCAAAATATGATATGGATGGATCTCCAAACAAGTTGAATACAAAAAAATTATGTTGATCATAAAAACTGGTAATTGAAAATGATTGATCTAATTTTGAAAAATATAATGATTCTCCTAAGGTTTCACCATAATTAAAATATCTATCTCCCCAATATAGTAATTCTTTAGATGCTGGAGAATCAGGATTACCATAAGCAACTCTTGTTGCTCCAATGTAACCTACTGCTCCATATCTTAAAGAAGACATCGCAAGATTTGGTTTTTCTGTTTCAGCAGTTAGACACCCCATAGCGAAAATCACTGCATTTGACATATTATTTTTTTCAATGACACCTCTATGTAAAAAACTATTCCAATAATCCTCTCCCTTATCAAATTTTTCATTTTTATTTCCATCATTCCAAATTCTTCTATACACTCCACCACTATCACCATGACCAAAAAATCCTATAAAACTATAGGTATTATCTATTTCTTTCTCAACATTTTCTAAATTTAAAGGATATGTTGATTGATATTTACTTTTTGCATCTCCTTCTTTTTCATACATTGTTGTGGTTTCAAAGTTTAAATTATTTAAGGTTCCTCTTTTGAATATTTCCATAGTTAATGCACCATCAGAATTATCTTTTGGATAGTCTCCATATTCACCTTTAAACCATAACATCGCAGCAAGCAACAATGCTTTATTTCTATTTTTATTTTCCTTATATTTCTTCAAATTCTCTACATATTTATCTATTCCTTCTTTATCAGTAAACAACAATCTTCCAATAAATACATCTGGAAAATATGAAAATTTATCATCTACAAATTCTCCAATTATCTTATCTTTATCACTATCAAAATCATCAGATAAATTGGCATAATAAAAATCAGAAGGTATAACTTCATTTTCATCATCTTTTTTGTTTGCTAAGGGATAAAATTTTATTTGAGGAATAGAGGTATAAGAACCAATTAACAGAACATAGTTAAATTTCCAGATATCTTTTTTCTCTTTAAGAAAGTTTCTAATTTTCTCACCTTTATCTTTTCCTGTTACTGAACTTTCTATTTCATCAATAGTAACTACTTTTACTTTATAACCTTCACTCTCTTTAAATTCCTTAATAGAAATTGTATCATTTATATTCTGATAAAAAGAATGTATTTATTGGAGTTATTGAGAATGGAAAAATGAAACCTCAGTTTAAATTTGCTTTTAATTTTTATCCTCATTTTAATCAAAAACTTGATA
>JAAYUH010000122.1 GCA_012517755.1 bacterium
AAATCCTAAAGAGATGTTTGGAAAGATAATGAGTATTCCAGACCATCTTATAATTGAATATTTTGAATTATTAACTGATATGTCTCCTAAAGAAATAGAAGAGTATAAAATAAAAATGGAAGAGGGTGAAAATCCAATGAAATATAAATTAAGACTTGCAAAAGAGATTGTAACAAGATATCACTCAAAAGAGGAAGCTGATAAAGAAGAGGAAGATTTCATTAAAGTTTTCAGTAAAAAAGAGATTCCAGAAGAGGTTGAGACCTTTTTTGTTGATTCAGATGAACTGAATTTGATCGATTTTTTAAAGGAGAAAAATATAATTTCATCAAAGAGTGAAGGAAGAAGAATTTTTGAACAAGGTGGAATATATGTGAATAATGAAAGATTTTCAGATTCATCCTTTAAAATAAAGATAGATAAAGAAGTAATTATTAAAGTTGGAAAAAGAAAATTTATAAAGGTGATAAAAAATGATTAAAGGACCAAAAGGTGCACCTGATATTTTACCTGACAAGAGTAAAAGTATAAGAGTTGTTATAGATAAAATAATTAAAATTGTTGAAAATTTTGGTTATAAAGAGATTATTCTTCCAATTTTTGAACATTCAGAAGTTTTTGAAAGAACAGTAGGTGAGGATACAGATATTGTTGAAAAAGAGATGTACACATTTTTTGATAAAAGTGGAATGAAGTTATCTTTAAGACCTGAAGGAACAGCACAAACTGTAAGAGCATATTTAGAAAATAATTTAAAAACTTTAACACATCCTGTTAAATTTTTTTATTTTGGTCCTATGTTTAGGTATGAAAGACCTCAAAAAGGAAGATTCAGACAATTTTTTCACTTTGGAATTGAAGCACTTGGAGATGAAAAACCTGAACTTGATGTTGAAGTTATATCTATATCACTACAGATTTTGGAATCATTAGGATTAAAAGATTTATCAGTTTCATTAAATTCAATTGGAGATATTGAAGAAAGAAATGTCTATAAAGAGAAATTAAAATCTTTTTTAAGAAAAAGATATTCAGAACTTTGCGATGATTGTAAAAAAAGATTAGAAAAAAATCCATTGAGAATTTTAGATTGTAAGAAAGAGAGTTGTATTAATGTTACAAAAGATGCTCCAAAAATTATTGATTATCTATCAAACGAAAGTAAAAATCATTTTGAAAAAATATTATCAATGCTTGATGATTTAAAGATAAAATATGAAATAAACAATAGGCTTGTTAGAGGTCTTGATTATTATAATAGAACAGTTTTTGAAGTTTTTTCAAGTGATTTAGGAGCTCAAAATGCTGTTCTTGGTGGCGGAAGATATGATTATCTAAGTGAATATTTAGGTGGAGATAGAGTGCCAGGAGTTGGTTTCGCGATGGGTGTTGAAAGATTAATTATGCTTCTTGAAAATAAAAATTTATTGCCTAAAGATGAAAAAAATATAATTTTTATCTCTCCATTGTCAAAAGAGTATTTTGAAGAAGCCTTCAAATTTTATATAAATTTAGGAAAATCTAATTTTTCACTCTATTTTCCATATAATTTTAAAAATATTAAAACATCAATTTCTAATGCACTTAAAATGAATATAGACTATATGATAATTTATGGTGGAGATGAATTAAAAAATGGTTTTATAATTTTTAAAGATTTAATAAAAGAGGAGCAACAGTTAATCAAAATTGATAATTTACTGAATTTCCTGAATAATTATGGAGGATTTTAATGGTAGAAAGAAAATATTGTGGTGAAATAACAGAAGAAGAAATCGGTAAAAATTTAACTATCTATGGTTGGATTAAAACAATTAGAAATCTTGGTGGTCTAATTTTTTTCGAAGTTAGAGATAGATCTGGTTTTGTTCAGGTTGTTGTAGATTCTAATCAAAAAAAGATTTTTGAAGTAGCAAAGAAATTAGGAAATGAATGGATTGTTAAAGTTGTGGGGGATGTTAGAGAAAGACCAAGAGAAAACATAAATGAAAATATAAAAACTGGAAAAATAGAAATTAACTGTAAAGAACTTGAAATTATAAATGAATCTCAAGCTTTACCATTTGAGGTTGATAGTGAAGGTGAGATAAACGAGATTTTAAGATTAAAATACAGATTCTTAGATTTTAGAAGAGAAGAGATGAAAAGAAATCTCTATACAAGGTTCAGAATTTCAACATCAGTAAGAGAGTTTTTAAATAGTGAAGGTTTCTGGGAAATTGAAACTCCTATTCTTACAAAAAGTACACCAGAAGGAGCAAGAGATTTTTTGGTACCATCAAGGATAAATCCAGGAAAATTTTATGCTCTTCCTCAATCTCCTCAACTTTTCAAACAGATTTTAATGATTTCTGGATTAGATAAGTATTATCAAATTGCAAGATGCTTTAGAGATGAAGATTTAAGGGCTGATAGACAACCAGAATTTACCCAAATTGATGTTGAGATGTCTTTTGTAGATGAAGAAGATGTTATGAATTTAACAGATAGATTATTCAAAAAATTGTTTAAAGATGTATTGAATATAGATATTGAGACACCACTATTAAGAATGAGATATTTCGATGCAATGGAAAAATTTGGGACAGATAAACCAGATTTAAGATTCTCTTTAGAGATAAATGATTTTACAGATATATTTAAACAGAGTGATTTTACACTCTTTAAAAGTAACATTGAAAAAAAGAAAAGAATTAAAGGTTTTTTAATCAAAAATGTTATCATTTCAAGAAAAGAGAAAGATGAAATTGAAAATTTAGTAAAAGAAAATGGAATCCCCGGAGTGATTGCTTTTAACATTGAAAAAAAGGTAAGTTCTCCATTGAACAACTATATTAGTGAAAATGAGTTAAATAAATTGAAAGATGTAGCTGAAAATAATGATACCATTATATTTTTCATTGGAAGTGGAGAAACCTTTCTTGAAAATTTAGGAAAAATTAGAATAGATTTAGCAAAAAAATATAATTTAATCGATTTGAATAAACATAAATTGTTATGGATAACAGATTTTCCTTTATTTGAATGGAATAAAGAGGAAAATAGATGGGATTCAAAGCACCATCCATTTACATCACCAAAACCTGAAGATATAGAACTTCTTGATAAAGATCTATCAAAAGTTCTTTCAAGATCTTATGATATAGTTATGGATGGATTTGAAATTGGTGGTGGTAGTATCAGAATAGATAACATTGAACTTCAAAAGAAAATTTTCAATATCCTTGGATATTCTGAAAAAGAGGTTGAAGAAAGATTTGATTTTTTTATAAATGCTCTAAAGTATGGAACACCAATTCATGGTGGGATTGCACTTGGACTTGATAGAATTGTTATGCTTTTTATCAATGGAAATAGCTTGAGAGATGTTATACCATTTCCAAAAACACAAAAAGGAACCTGTCCTTTAACAAATGCACCAAGTGATGTATCTAAAGACCAACTTAAAGAACTGAAAATAAAGATAGAGGATTAAAATAAAATCTATATCTGATATAATTAAATTGTGAATTTAATAGTAACTCATTCAACCGCAGATTTTGATGCACTTGCTTCTTTAGTACTCGCTGGAAAAATTTTTCCTAATTCAATTTGTTTGATACCATCTTTTTCTTCATCAGTTTACTCTTTCTTTTCTCTTTATGGAAATCTCTTTGAAAATTTAAAAAATTTAAAAGATATTGATTTATCAAAAATTGATAGAGTAATTATGGTTGATACTCAATATCCTGATAGAGTAACTGGATTAAAGGAATTTATCGAAAATCATCCAAAAGTATTGATAATTGATCACCACTATCCTGATGAAGAGGTAAAAATAAATGCTAAGAGAATAGTAAAAGAGGTTGGTGCAACCGTCTCAATCCTTACTCATATGATTAAGAAAAAAAATATTGATATAAAACCACTTGAAGCATCTCTATTTGCACTCGGAATTTATGAAGATACAGGAAATTTATTATTTATAACAACTAAACCATATGATATTGAGGCACTATCCTTTATCTTTAATTATAATGTTGACCTTAAAATTGTTCATAAATACCTAATAACATACTTAACTGATACTCAAAAAAAGATTTTTGAAAAAATATTAGCTAACCTTAAAGTTGTTGAAATAAATGGTTATAAAATAGGAATTTCTATGGTTAAAATCTGTGAATATACAGAAGGTGTTGGTTTCCTGGTTCATAAAGTGCTTGAACTTTTTGATCTTGAAGCGATTTTTTCAATATTAATTTTAGATAAAAAAACAATAATAATAGGTAGAAGTAGAACAGAAGATATAAATGTGAAAAAAATATTATCATTTTTTGGTGGAGGAGGACATAAGACAGCTGCATCTGCCAATTTTGATACTTTAAAGAAAACTAATGTATATGATAAATTGATTAAATTGATAAAAAATAATGTCAAAATTAAAATTTATGCAAAAGATATAATGAGCACTCCAGTAAAAACTATTGATATTGATAGTAGCCTTGAAGAAGCAAAAAATATTATGTTAAGATTTAATTTTTCAGGATTGCCAGTTACAAAAAATGGGAAAATAATAGGAATAGTAACAAGATCAGAAATTTCTAAGGTTGAACTTTTAGGATTGACAAATTTTAAGGTGAAAGATTTTATGATTGAGAAATTTATTTTTGTTACACCTGATACTTCTCTTGAAGATATAGAAAAAATAATGGTTGAAAAAAATATAGGAAGGATTCCAGTTATAGTTAAAGGAAAAGTTGTTGGAATAATCACAAGAAGTGATATTTTAAGAGGAATCTATTTAAAAAATGAAAGAATAGAACCTTGTAAAGTTGAAGCATCTAAAATAAATAAAATACTTGAAAATAATTTATCAAATAAGACTTTATCTTTAATAAAAAAAATTGGAAGAGTCGCTGATGAGATGAAAATAAGTGCGTATCTCGTTGGTGGATTTGTAAGAGATACTTTGTTGAATTTGGAATCAAAAGATATTGATGTAGTTATTGAAGGTGATTCAATATTATTTTCACAGGAACTTAAAAAGATTTTAAAAACAAACATTCATATCTATCCTGATTTTAAAACTGCAACATTAAATATCGATGATTTAAGAATTGATATAGCTTCATCAAGAAGAGAATACTATAAAGAACCAGCATCTTTACCAAGAGTTGAAATGGGTGGAAATATAAAAGATGATTTATTAAGAAGAGATTTTACAATTAATACTCTTGCAATTTGTATCAATAAAAACTGTTTTGGAAATTTAATCGATCTTTTAAATGGATTTAAGGATTTAGAAGAGAAAAAAATTAGAGTTTTACATAATTTAAGCTTTATTGATGATCCAACAAGAATATTAAGAGCAGTAAGATATTCAGTGAAATTAAATTTCAAAATTGAAAAAGAGACCAAAAATTTAATAAAAAATACAATAAAAACAGGGCTTTTTACAGATGCTAAAAATACAAGAATAAAAGAGGAGCTTTTCACAATTCTTAATGATGAAAAAATTGCTCTAAAAGGATTAAAATTGTTAAAAAGTTTAGGTGGATTAAAACTCATACATAGAAAATTGTTATTAACAAATGAAACAATCCAAAAAATTGAATTCTCTTTGAATATTATTCCTGAATTAAATAAAAATAATATAGTTTATGATTTAGATTCAATTCTATTTTTTATGTTGATAAGTGAACTGAATGATTATAATAGAAAAGAGATAATAGAGAGATGGAATTTAAAAAAAGATTTTATGAAAAATGAAAATTTTTATTTAGATAAGATTGAGGAGTTAAAAAATTGTTCATCAAAATATGAAATATTCAACTGCTTAAAAAATTTAAATTTAGAAGAGTTGATATATCTATTATATCTATCTGAAGATAAAGAAAAGGAAAAAATCAAAGAGTTTATTTTTAAATTATCAAATCTCAAAATTAAATTAAAAGGTAAAGATTTAATATCAATGGGTTTTAAACCATCAAAGGATTTTAAATATATATTTGAAAAAGTCAAAGAAGAGGTTATAAATGGAAACCTTCATACCTTAGAAGATGAAATAAATTTTGTTATAGAAAACTTTGGAAAGGAGGTAAAAAACTACATTGTTAGATAATATTATAAAAATTTTATTTATATTTCCAGCAATTATAATTGCAATAGTTTTTCATGAATTTTTTCATGGGTATGCAGCATATAAACTTGGAGATGAAACACCAAAAGAGTATGGTAGATTAACACTTGATCCGCTAAAACATATCGATATTTTTGGAACAATCATTTTACCAATATTATTATTGATTTCTACGAAT
>JAAYUH010000123.1 GCA_012517755.1 bacterium
ATATTTTCATTATGTCGTTCCCGTGAAAACGCTTCTATTTTGTCATTCCCGTGAAAATGGGAATCCAGTATTTTCATTATGTCATTCCCGTGAAAACGGGCATCCAATATTTTCATTATGTCGTTCCCGTGAAAACGCTTCTATTTTGTCATTCCCGTGAAAACGGGAATCCAGTATTTCCCTCTCTTTTTGTCATTCCCGTGAAAACGCGAAACCAGTTTTTTATCTGTAATTTCTCTATTTTGTCATTCCCGTGAAAACGGGAATCCACTATTTTTATTAGTAATATAGATTCCTGCTTCATAAGGAACGACTTATTTGTATAATTTTTCCAGAGACCTCTGTTATTGCATAAATCTATACCTTATATAACTTTCCTTCCTAAATTAAAATCTTTCATCACTATATTATTAGCAGATTTTAGTGTATAGGGAAATTGTCTCTTTGTACACTCTTAATAAATAGAATTTAAATTTTAAAAGTTTTTTATGGAATTAATAGCTTAAAACACATAATTATGAAATAGTCTTTAGTTAAAAGAGTCGCATATATTTTATTATCAATAAATTCTATTGGATTTACATTAATGGGTAAGTAAAAAGAGTAAAGTTTATTTTTATCTAATAACATATACTTAAGAACATCTTTTTCGTCACCTTTTCTTGATAAATCTAAAAAGAATACATCATTTTCATTAATATCACTTACATATATATTATCTCCCTCTATATAATCAATATCTAATTCATCTCTTTTTGCCCATTTTCCACTTACTATATTAATTGAATCTAAATATTTATACTCAAAATTATTGATCATGAATTTTTGTATCTGTATTATAGCTCTATCACCTTTTATACTTTGTGATTTTTCTTTTGGTATGGCTTTAGTCATATAAAAATAACCATTTTTATCAATTAAATTATAAATTGGAACCTCAAAATATCCTGAAAATTTCTCAATTAAATTTCCATTTTGATCAAAAAAAAGTGTAACTTTAAATTGATTATAAACCTGCCACATTGGGATAGTTTTTGTAGGGTCTTCTGGATTTGGAATTTGTGTCTCCATCTTTTCAGCAACTTCAAGAACTGTATAGAAATTACCATTTGGCAATACACAAAAACTATATGCATTTATATCTATTGGCTCTCTTAGTTGATATTCTTCAATTATATCTTTTATTGGATCAAAGGAAAATATAATTTCACCATCTTTTGAGACTTTTAAAAATTTTCTCTCTCCATTCTTTGAAAGATAAAAGTTTCCTTCTTTATCTATACCTTCAAGTGAGTAAAATCCATCTAAATTTAATTTATTCTTTAATCCATCTTTGGTAAATATCTTAATTCTTCCTCTATCCTCTAATATCACTTCCTCATCTTTAGTTATGAATAATATCCTTGGTGGTTCAGCACCAAGCCACATACCAGGTCCATGAGGAGAACCAAGATATTCACTCTTTCCACCAATCTCATAATCTTTATCACCCCATTTTATCTTTAAAACTACCTCACTATCTATATCAATATCTATTGGTTCTATATCAATTATTTTCTTTGGATCTTTTAAACTCTCTTCATCAATCTCTAATCCCCATGGTCTAATTGGTTTCTCTTGTGATACTATAGGATTTTCTTTCTCTTTGTTATATATTTTATAAATTAGGAAAAGAGAAAGAGAAATACCTATAATAATTAAAATTTTTAAAAAAATTTTTCTTTTCATTTCAATTTCTTTCAAAAAATTTTTTCATTCTTTATCTTATTTTTTAGATTTTTTATTTAACTTTTTGTTTCCTCTTTTTTTTAAATAATATCATAAGTAAAATTAAAATCTTCTATTATATATTGTTATTTAAATTTTAGTTTACAAAGGGTTAGGTACCTTATACACTAATCTGTCATATAGTTTTGAACTTTTCTGTAACTTCTTCAATTGTGTAATTAAGATTTTTAATATTTTTATATATATCATCTAAATTAACTTCTCTATTTTTGGATTTCATAAAATCTTTTATGATTTTCAAAATTATTTCTAAAAATTTATCTTTACCTAAGTTTGTTATTTTTTCAAGAAAGATTCCAAAAGATACTTCTATTATTTCACTTTTACCTCTAAACGAAAAAAGTAAAAAATTCATATTGTTAGCATATTTTTCACTTTCGCTCCATATATCTTTAATATCTAAATTTTTCTCACAAAACTCTTTAAAATCATCAGATAAAAGATAAGTTTTTATATCTTCTTTTAGTAAATAGTTATACAACTCTCTCAAATCTTTTTTAATATCAAGCCTCATTGTTTTCTATATTATCATTTTCAATTTTTTTAATCAAATCAAACCACTTTTCCAAATCTATAATTCCACCTGTTGCTCTCTCATGTCCAAATCCAAGATCCTCTTCTATGCTTGGTTTAAGATATTTTCTTAAAAATGATAATAGAGATATATCGAGGTTAGTTCTTATAGAAAAAGAGACCTTATCCTTCAGATATCCAAAATTTGCACATATAATAATATATTTTTCAAGGACATTTCTCCATATTTGAGCTATTATTGGATGTATTAAATTTGGTGAATTTATCTCTATTATTGCAATATTTTTTATAAATTTTGGCTTTGTTCTCTTCCATTTATCAACATCCTCTTTTATCACATCTTTATAATATAAGAGTTTTTTCATATATACTGAATCAATCAATAAATCTTCAAAATTCTCTGAATTTATAAGATATTTTAATGAGGTTTCGATATCAAACTCTTTAACTCTTCTTGCAGAATTTATAAGAGATGAAACAAGAGAAATATTTTTCTTTTTATATTTTTTTATTAGTTCTTTAAAATATGGAGCATCTACTTCTAATCCATAATCTCCAACTTCACCTATTAAACCTAAATAATCTTTTGGATTATAGTTAATTTCTTTTAACAATAAATAAGCAAGATATGAAGTAGAAATATATGGAGGTGGTGGAAATGATGATAAAAGAACTCCATTATTTGGAATTCCTTCTGGTTTATGATGGTCAATTAAAATTATTTTTCTTATATTATCGAAATTCAAAGGATATGAACCTAAATCCATAAAAAATAAAAAATCTGGTTTAGATGAATTTATTAAATTTTTAATTCTTTCAGAATATCCATTTTCTCCTTTTTTAGGATAAATTATATCTATATTTTTATAATCTTTTTTAGTTAAAACTTTATACAATAAAACTCCAGATGAAACTCCATCAGAATCAACATGAGTTAAAATTATAATCCTATCTTTTTTATTTATATCAGAGATATTCTCTAAAAAAATATGTGATAGTTTTGTTAAATCTTCCATATATTATAATTATTATATGAAAAAAATTAAAAATAAAGGTATAGTTAAAAAAAGAGAGATTGTTAGTGATTTATGTCTTTTTTGTGATGCCCCTTGTTGTAAAGAAAATTTTGTTCCATTAAGTTATGAAGAGGTTAAAAGTAAGAAATATGAAATGGTTTTTGAATCTATATTTAATTTTAAAGATAAAAAAATTGAAGCAGGATATTTTTTAAAAAGGAAAGATGATGGTTCTTGCATATATTTAAATGATTTTGATATGTGTTCTATTTGGAGAGATAGACCAGAATCCTGTAGAATTTATTTTTGTGAAAGATTAAAGAAGCCTTGATTCATTAATATCAAGATGAAATTCACAATTTAAAATTTTAGAAGCATTTCTACACATAACCATTCTTGATAAAAAAATTTCAAAATATTCCATTGGTTTTGATATTTC
>JAAYUH010000124.1 GCA_012517755.1 bacterium
CATTTTTATAATAACCCACCTTTTTATTACCATCATCAATTTTACAATGTAACTTTTTTTATAGCTAACCCCCTTTCATCCATCCATAATTTTCTTCGACCCCCCTTTTTTATCTCTTCAAAATTTTCTTCAACAACTCACCAGTATATGATTTTTTATTATTAGAAACCTCTTCAGGTGTTCCTTGTGCTACAACATATCCTCCTTCATCTCCACCCTCTGGCCCTAAATCGATTATATAATCACAACTTTTAATAATATCAGGGTGATGCTCTATCACAATAACAGTGTTACCCTTATCAACCAACCTATTTAAAACATTTAAAAGTTTTTTAACATCATCAAAATGAAGTCCTGTGGTTGGTTCATCAAGAAGATATAAAATATGACCTTCAAACGATTTTGAAAGTTCGTAAGAAAGTTTTACTCTTTGCGCCTCTCCTCCAGAAAGAGTAGGAGCAGGTTGTCCTAATTTGATATATCCCAATCCAACATCCTTAAGCAAGGATAATTTTCTTTTTACTGGTGGTATATTTTCAAAAAATTCATAAGCTTCATCAACTGTCATATTAAGAATATCTGATATATTTTTACCTTTCCAAGTAATTTCAAGTGTTTCCCTATTATATCTTTTACCATGGCACACTTCACAGGTTACATAAACATCGGGTAAAAATTGCATCTCTATTCTTTTAACCCCAGCACCTTCACATGCTTCACATCTCCCTCCAAAAACATTAAAAGAAAATCTACCTGGAGTGTATCCTCTTTCTCTTGCTTCTTTTGTTTTTGAAAAAAGTTCCCTTATTGGTGTGAAAAGATTTATATAAGTAGCAGGATTAGATCTTGGTGTTCTTCCTATTGGTGATTGATCAACCATAACAACTTTATCAATATTCTCAATGCCTTTGAACTCTTTAAAAAGTCCTGGCTTTTCGCCAGATTTAAAAAATATTCCTTTAAGTCCTTTATATAAAATATCATATATCAAAGTTGATTTTCCTGAACCTGAAACTCCAGTTATACAGGTGAAAGTGTTTAGAGGAATTTTTACATCAATATTTTTTAAATTATGCTCTTCTGCTCCTATAATTTCAAAATATTTACCATTTCCTTTTCTTCTTTTATCAGGAATCTCAATTTTTAATCTGTTTGATAGATATTTTCCTGTTAATGATTTATCAGATTTTAGAACTTCATCAACTTTTCCTTCAAAAATAATTTCTCCACCATTCTCACCAGCACCAGGACCCATATCTATAATATAATCTGATTCTCTTATAACAAGCTCATCATGTTCAACAACAATTAATGTATTGCCAAGATCTCTCAATCTTTTTAATGAATTCAATAATTTTTTAGTATCTTTGTTATGTAAACCAATAGTTGGTTCATCAAGTACATAAAGTACACCTGTTAAACCAGAACCAATTTGTGTTGCAAGTCTTATTCTTTGTCCCTCTCCTCCAGACAATGTCCTTGATTCTCTATTAAGAGTGAGATACGATAAACCAACATCAACCAAAAATTTCAATCTCGATTTTATCTCTTTTAGTATCTGTTTTGAAATTATTTTTTCAGTTTCAGTAAGATTTATATTTTCAAAGAAGTTCAAACAATCCAAAATATTCATATCTGTTACTTCATAAATATTTTTTCCATTTATCAATACAGATAAGGCCTCTTTTTTAAGCCTTTTACCACCACAATCAGGACAGGGTAAAAATCTCATAAATTTCTCATAAAATTCTTTCATCTCATTTGATTCTGTCTCTTTATACCTTCTCTGAATTGCATTTATTATCCCCTCCCAATATGTGTAAAAGTGGTGCTCTTCTCCATCTCTTCCAGTATAATTTACTTTGAACCTTCCATCTGTTCCATAGAGTAAAATATCCAAAGCTTTTTTATCAATCTTATAAATAGGAGTCTCTAAATCAAAATCATAATAATTTGATAAACTTTCAATTATTTCATAGTTAAATCCATCAAGGGATTGATATCCTGGAGCTTTTATTGCTCCTTCAGATATGGATAAACTTTTATCTGGAATAATCAAATCTGGATCAACCTCCATCTTAAAACCTAAACCTTGACAGGTAGGACAAGCTCCAAATGGTGAATTGAAAGAAAAAAGTCTTGGTTCAATTTCTGGAAGTGAAATTCCACAAACTGGGCATGCAAACCTTGAGGAGAAAATTTTTTCTTCATTTGAATCTACTAAAACTATTTTTACAAGTCCATCACTATATTTCAAAGCAAGTTCAATTGATTCAGTTAATCTATTTTTTATATCTTCTTTCAAAACGATTCTATCTATAACAATTTCTATGTCATGCTTTTTATTTTTATCAATCTCTATCTCTTCTTCAAGAGTATAAATTGTTTTATCTATCCTCACTCTGAAAAATCCATCTTTTTTTATCTTTTCAAGTAGATTTTTATATTCACCTTTTCTTCCAATGATAACTGGTGATAATATAATAATTTTTGTTTCTTTTGGTAATGTTAATATTTGATCTACAATCTCTTGTGGAGTCTGTTTTTTTATCTCTCTTCCACACTCTGGACAGTGAGGAATACCAATTCTTGCAAATAAAAGTCTTAGATAATCATAAATTTCAGTCATTGTTCCAACAGTTGATCTTGGATTATGAGTTATAGCTTTTTGATCAATTGCAATTGCTGGAGATAATCCTTCTATGAAATCAACATCTGGTTTATCCATAAGTTCCAAAAATTGTCTTGCATAAGATGAGAGTGATTCAACATACCTTCTCTGTCCTTCTGCATAGATTGTATCAAAGGCAAGAGACGATTTTCCAGAACCAGATAAACCAGTTATAACTACCAACTTGCTTCTTGGTATTTTTATATCAATGTTTTTTAAGTTATGAACTCGAGCACCTTTTACAAAAATATATTCGTTATTCATTTGATCTGGCGCGCCCAGTGGGAGTTGAACCCACAACCTGCGGATCCGTAGTCCGCCGCTCTATCCAATTGAGCTACGGGCGCTAAAATTTTACTGGCGGAGAGAGCGGGATTCGAACCCGCGAACGGGGTATAAGCCCCGTCACCTGCTTAGCAGGCAGGTGCCATCAGCCACTCGGCCATCTCTCCGCAAATTGAATTATAGTAAAATTATCAATTTTGTAAAGTTTATTTATAAGATTAAAAAAACTAAAATTTTCTTTGATTTATAAAAACAGGTTGTCTGCTTATGAAAACTTATTATAACAAGTTCACTGAAAAAGTTATTCAAACTCTCATTTTTGCGTAAGCAGGAATTTATATTACCTATAAAAATACTGGATTCCCGTTTTCACGGGAATGACAAAATAGAAGCGTTTTCACGGGAATGACAAAATAGAGGATTTTTGAAAATCTAATTACTCTATAGTAACATCCCAAAAAAATTGAAAATCAGAAAAATATTTTTGAGAAGAATTAATATTCACCTTTTTAAATTATGAGACTTTGGTGCCTGACACCTTTGTCTCATTTTAATTAAAAACACCCATATTTAATAAATCATTATGTAGCAATTCTAACGCTGTATTTACAGTTATAGCAAAATTTATCAAATGTGATTTGATTATATTATCATACTCTTCTTGATACTCATTATCTTTTAAAACTTTATAATCATCTTTATTAATAGAAAATCCTTCTTTATTGTTTATTCCTTCTCCATAAAATTTTTGCTGAATATCAAAAATTTTATTACAATCTTTTTTACTTTTGAATGCATTCAAAACAGCTAATCTATTAATTGAATTAACATCCATAGTTTCAGTTGTTTTTAATACATCAATATAATCCTCTCTATTTATTTCAATTTGTGTTCCCTGATAATCCTCAAAGGTATAATGGTGATTTTCACCAATTTTTACAAGACCATTTATACTAAAAATATTTTTTAAAATAATAGAGATTGGCAATGGAAATGCATGTAATGGTTGAGATACATCTTCAGCATAATGAAGAGCCCTTGCAAAAAATCTGAAACCCCAATAATAATCATCTTTATCAAATGCTTTTAATGCTAAATCATAAAAATATTGTGATCTTTTAGGTGCATTACCTATTCTTATTATTCCAAAAAAAGTAATATAATATTGATGTCTCCATCCAGAAGATCCTCCTATGATTTTTTGAAATGATGAAAGTTTTAAATTTGTGTCCATATCCCAATCAGGTTCATCTGCATATATAGATAAAATTTCAAGAGCAGATGTTTGTTCACCAATATAACCCTCTTTATATAATATTTTAAAATCTGGATTATATGGTTCAGTATCTATATCACTGTAATGGTATTCTGTTATAGTTATATTGTTATATTTTTCAAGCCAAGCTACATCACTCGCAACAAAATATGTCATCTTACCATGAGTTGACCATGCAAAAGTTGATGAACTGATTATTAAAACAGTAGAAATTAATATTACTAAAAATACAACCGACTTTTTTTGTTTCATAAAATACCTCCCTTTTATTAATTATATTAAAATAATAAATTAAGAGAAACTTTTAGAAATAGATAATTTTACCAACACCAGATTTAATATATCTTTCTTTAAATTTTTCTTGAAATAATTTTATAGCTTCATCCCCTGTGCAATGAGAAGGAGAAATATTTTCTATATCTAATTTATAAATTTCATTTACAATATTTTCTATCTCATCAGGAGTTTTATCAAAAAGATGGAATCCTCCAACTATAAGAAAAATCTTATTTTGAAAATTATCTAATGTTTCATTTACAATTTTAACTATTCCAGGATGTGCACAACCTGTAACTATAATTAAACCCTTCTCCGATTCAATAATTAAATGCTGTTCAATTATTTTGTTTGATTCTAACATTAAATATATATTATCCG
>JAAYUH010000125.1 GCA_012517755.1 bacterium
CTGGTAAATACTTGGTTATCCATGTCTCAATAGATGTTATAGTTGATTTATTCTTGAAAAAACGAATATAATTAATAAACACTCCAGCTAAATTTATAAAGATGAGAATATTGATACCCAAAACAGCAACACGATTTGGTGTCATTCCATAGGAAGTAAGTCTAAACAGAATAGCTGAAAGAGCAACTAAATCGATTATCAATGCAAGCAACACTAATAAAAAATTCATATAATCACTTAGTGTTTTTGAATTAATGGCTTTTCTTTCTGCTATAGTAAATATCACAATAGCTAAAACGCTTATAAGCATCACATTAAAAATAAAAAGGAAGTCTCTATCAGTGAAAGGGCTTTTACGTAATATTATTATAGTAAGCAAGTAAATAATTAGGGTAATCAGAACAAGAGGACTAAATATTTTTGCAATAGATGGAGCAAGATTTCTTGCTATTTGACTTCTAACTCTTGTTAAATATGTTGCTACAATAGGAGAAGCTGCTAAGCCATAAATTGCAATCCAATTTAAGTAAAAATTTTTAATATCTATTTTTATTACAGAAAATAAAGCAATAGTTAAACCTGTCAAAATCAAACCAGTAATTAAAAGTATAGCAATATAGATTAGAAGTTCTCCATTATATTTTAAATACTCCATCCATTTGGAACTATCTCTAAAATCATCTCCTGTGAATGAAATGCCAACTAATGTCCACAGAAAAAAAGGTAGATGAAGACAAGAAAGTATTAGAGTATCTGAAGGTTTCAAATCAGGTAAAATATTTATATAAATCAAGGAGATAAGAAAGAGGGTAACAACAGATAAGAGTATTTTTTTGTTAACTTTGTTTTTAATAATGAAATAGAAAGAAATCATTGGTAGAAATGTGAAAGCAATATTTCTTGGATAAAAGAAATCTTCTTGTATTGTTCCAAAAAAACCTGGTAATTTTGCTACTGTCCCTGCTAATAATGAGAGGAAAATAACAAGAAAAATATCTCTTAATTCATTCCTTTTTTTGAAATCTTTCTTTTCAAAAGGAACAAAGTGGAGTCTTTCATTCCAAACTTGTAAAATAATTGATTCAGGATTTGCGCTAAATACCTTGTCAAAGCATATTTTAAACTGATCAGGATCTTGCCTGAACAATCTTTCCAATTCAGTTAGATTATCAATGTTTTCTAATATTAATTTTTCAAAATCCATCTACAATTCCTTTTGTTCACATATAAAATGCTCAAAATTGTCATATAATTTATTCATAGTTAATCTATATTTGGTTTTCCTTCAGATTGATTGGATAGAAAACCAACTTTTTAATATTTATATTTTCCATAACTATTTAATTATAATAAATTGTTTGAGAAAAAGTCAAGAAAATTATAAATTTTTATTACTTATTTGAAAAAAGAATTATAAAAAATGTAAAAATAGCAAGAATTTATTATTTAGAAGATGACATTTTCTTTTCATAAAATAAAAAGTTTCTTAATATATCAATAAATACCATATAAATTCCAGGAATCTAAAGAGTATTTATTGTTTAAAAGATTATTTGCTTTTATCAACTCCTCTTCTGATAAATCTTTTATTTCAAAATAAGTATCAAAATATTCTATAAAATTTTTAATTAAAATATCTTCTAACTCTTCAATTTTTAAATCTTTTTTGACCTCTTTTAATGAAATAAATCCTGAATTATCGGAGAGTTTAAAAATATTATTTATTATCTCATAATCAATTGTGAAAGGAATTGAACCCTGTTGTAAGATTCCATCCTTTTTTCTTCTCTGTGCAGAACCAATTATTTTTTTTCCATCAATTGATACTTCATAATAGTTTTGAGTTGAAAAGCAGAAACCATTTGTCTTTCCAGATTTTTTTGTTAATTCTGCACTTATTCCAAGCTCTTTTAATGAATTAATAAAAATATTAGAAATAATTTTATAGGAATTTATAACATTGAGATTATATATAGAATGTTTTGACGGAATGATAATTGAATATGTTAATTCATCGTTATGGTAAACTCCTTTTCCACCTGTTGGTCTTCTGACAATTGGTATATTTTTTTCTTTTATAAAATCAATATTTAACTCTTCAATCTTTTGAAAAATTCCAATAGAGATAGAAGGTCTATCCCATCCAAAGAATCTCAATATTATTGTCTTATTATCATTGTTTAAAAACAGAGATTCATCAATAGACATATTTAAATATGGGGGAAATTTTTTTCTCTTAATTATTCTTAATTTAAAATCCATATTTAAATAAAAATTTTATCAAGCCCTAAATCAACAATCTCTTTTTCTATTTGTTCATATTCAATTTTAAAAGGATAATTATAAATTACTCCAGTTGGTCTTTCGTTATAAAAAGGTCTATTACAATCAGGGCATCCTCTTGTATTAAAGGGATTTAATTTTATAATTTCATCTAAGTTAAACTTAGGAAAACCAATTAATTCTCCATTGTTTTTAAATTTGAAATCCTTTATATTGTATCCTAACTCAATTAATTTAGTACCTATTTGAATTTTTCTATATCTAATAATTTTAGGAGGAGGATTTTTTTCTAAATAACTACCTTTAACTGGAGTAAATGCAAATAAACCAACATTTATCATATTTGTTATCAAAAGTTTATAAAGATTCAAAATCTCAAAATCTGTTTCATTTAATCCAACGATTATATGGGTTGAAATTCTACCTTCATATGTTTTCCCGGTTTTAAGAATAAAGTTAATTTTCTTAAAAAAATCACCACCTCTTAAAAATTCATAATTTTTTTCAGTAGCAACATCAATTGGAATTCCTACTCTATCAACTCCATTTGAAAAAAGTTCTTTAATCAACTTATCATTTTCAGAATTTATTGAAATTGATACCTTGAACCTGTCACCTATCTCTTTTAAGATTTTTGTGTATATTTCCCTTGAAAATCTATTATTAACAGTTTGAATACATACTCTTTTAATTTTTTCTTTATTTTTTAAGATTTTCTGAATTACATCCTCAATTTCAAATGATGGCCAGACAACTCTTGATAAATATTTTTCATCTGAATTTGAACTTTTTGCTAATGAACAATATTTACAGTCTCTTAGACACTTTCCTGGTGTTAATAGATATACTGTAGGATTCGGATAATTTTGATTAAAATTTCTTAAACCAAGAGTAACAGTACTCCCAATTGATACTTTAATAGTAGAGTACATCACACTCATAATAAATTTCTGGATCTTTAATGATGCTTTTAAGTTTATTACCAGGATTTACAAACCCATCAAATCCAGATTCATAGGCAGCAATTTCAATTTCATCTCTTAAAATACCTTTCGGCCTCATACATCCAAGAACAAAATTTGTTAATCTTAATTTCCTTTTAGAGAATTGAAAAAATTTTTTTATCTCTTCTATATCAGGAAGAGTAACATCCTGAAAAGGTGTTCCTTTTGTTGGTACTAAAATAAGAAAAACAACAATGTTTGGCTTTATTTCTGCAAGTACATCAACAATTTCATATTCTCCTTTTATTTTTCCTCTAAATAGTCCCACAATTATATGAGGAATAGTTTTTATATTTCGCCTTAATAAGAGATACTCTTTTTTATAATCTTCTCCATCATAAGGTAAGTGGTAAACCTCTTGAATAGTCTCTTTATCATAAATAAAATCAAAAGATATAACATCAACTATTCCCTTTATTAAATCAATTTCACTTTTTTTAATGAATCCTGAATGTAAAATAATTTTTTTACCGAAACTTTTAACCTGTTTCAAATAATCTAAGTTTGGTATAATATCTAATCCGCCTTTAATATTAAAACCACCTGAAATAAGAACTGAAGAATAATCATTATTCTTTAAAATTTCAAATGCCTTTTCTTTTGTTTTCATCTCTTTTAGGTATGAACCACTACAATGAAGACAATTTAAAAAACAACTCTCACCTGTTAGAGAAATAGGTAATGTTTTTATTGGATAGAAAAACTTAATTTTTTCTTCTACCATTTAATCTTTAATTCTTTATTAGCCTTAACCTCATCTGGTCTCTGAATTTTTGTAGAGTTAGGTGCATTTTTAACTATTTCAGGATTATTTTTTATCTCTTCAGAAATTTTAATCATCGCCTCTATAAAAGAATCAAGAGTTTCTTTATTTTCTGTTTCAGTTGGTTCAATCATCAATGCTTCATCTACTATATGAGGAAAATAAATTGTTGGAGGATGAAAACCATAATCCATAATTCTTTTTGAAATATCTAAAGTTTTAACTCCAAACTCTTTATAAATCTTACCAGACAAAACACACTCATGCTTTACCAATCTATCAAATTGAGATGGGTAATATTTTTTCAGCTTCTCTTTAATATAGTTCGCATTTAAAACTGCGATTTGTGAAATCTCTTTTAAACCTTCGAAACCAAGTTCTCTTATATATAAATATGCTTTTAAAATAACTAAAAAGTTCCCAAAAAAACTTAAAACCTTTCCTATAGATTTTGAAGGTTTAGAAAAATAAAAAAACTCATCATTATTTTCTATGATTGGATAGGGTAAATAATCCTTTAAAAATTCTTTAACTCCAACAGGCCCACTTCCTGGTCCTCCTCCGCCATGAGGAGTTGAAAAAGTTTTATGAAGATTAAGATGGACTGCATCAAAACCCATATCTCCTGGTCTTGCAACTCCAATAAATCCATTCAAATTTGCACCATCATAATATAATAGTGCACCTTTATTTTTTAGTATCTCTTTTATTTTAAGAATGTCTTTCTCGAAAAATCCAAGTGTATTTGGATTCGTTAACATTAAAGCAAAAGTTTTTTCGTCAACAACTTCTTTTAATTTATCAGGATCAACCATGCCTTCTTTTGATTCAATTTCAACAACTTCTAATCCAAGAATTGATGAAGATGCTGGATTTGTACCATGAGATGAATCTGGTAGAATAACTTTGTTTCTTTTTTCATTTTTGTCATTAAAATATTCCCACATAACTCTTAATCCTGTATATTCACCATGAGCACCTGCTGCTGGTTGAAGAGTGAATGCATCCATCCCTGTAATCTCTTTTAAAAATTCTTGCATTTCCCACATAATTTTCATTAAACCTTGAGAATTTTCAATTGAAATTAAAGGGTGGAAATATTTAAATTCCTCTTTTTTAGAAATATCTTCATTGATTTTTGGGTTATATTTCATTGTACAGGAACCAAGAGGATAAAAACCATTATCAACTCCATAATTTTCTTTCGACAAAGAGATAAAATGTCTTATCAATTCAATCTCAGATATATCTGGAATGTTAACCTTACCCTGTAAAAATTCTTTAGGTAAAGGGTCTGGTTCAAAAAAATCTAAATCATCTTCTATATCAAATTTATTCTTTCCATCTCTTGATATCTCTTTAATAAGTTTCATTTATCCCTCCTTCAAAGCACAAATCAGAAGTTCAATATCATCTCTTGAGTTCATTTCAGTTATAGTGAATAGATATGAATTCTCCATTCCAAAATATTTTAATGAAATCCCTCCTTCAATACCAACAAGAGATAATTTTTCATTTAATACATTTTGATCAAAAGGTAAATTAACTACGATTTCATTGAAAAATGGAGCATTAAAAGTTGTTTTAAAACCTTCATCAATCAATCTTTTTTTAAAATAGTGAGCTTTTTTATAATTTATTTCAGCAATCTTTTTCAGACCTTTTGGTCCTACAGTTGCTAAATAAACAAGAGTTGCAATTGCATTTAATGAGTTGTTTGTGCATATGTTTGATTTTGCTTTTTCTCTTCTAATATCCTGCTCTCTTGTTCTAAGTGTCATAACAAAACATCTTTTACCATTTCTATCAACTGTCTCCCCAATTATTCTTCCTGGTACATCTCTAATGTATTCTTTTTTTGTTTGAAAAATTCCGAGATATGGGCCTCCATAAGATAAAGGGATTCCAAAAGATTGCGCTTCTCCAGTTAAAACATCAACTCCAAGTTCAAATGGTGGCCTCAATAATCCAAGAGAAATCATCTCAGTTATTGAAAGGATAAATAGACCATCTTTATCTTTTACTATTTTACTTATTTTTTCAATATCTTCTATAATTCCGAAATAATTTGGAGATTGGATTACTAAAGAAGAAAAACCTTTTTTGCTTTTTTCTTCTAATGTGTTAAAATCTATTGTTCCATCGTCTTTAAAATCTATGTAATCAACCTTCAAATCTCTTGGCTTTAGATATGTTTTCAAAACTTCTTGATATTCAGGATTTAAACTATTAGCTATCAATACTCTTTTTTTATTTTTTATTCTCTCAGCCATAAACACTGCTTCAACCAAACTTGTTGCTCCGTCATACATAGATGCATTTGTTATATCTGCGCCCGTTAAATCAGATAGTACAGATTGAAATTCAAATAAAGATTGAAGCATGCCTTGTGATAGTTCAGGTTGATAGGGAGTATAAGATGTATAAAATTCTCCTCTATTTAAAACATAATTTACTGTTGAAGGAATAAAATGATTATAAGCTCCACCACCTAAAAAAATTCTTTTTGGTAAATTATTGAAAGAGAAAATATTTTCAATTTCACTCTTTATACCTAATTCACTTGATGGTTTTGGAAGATTCAATTCATCCTTTATCTTTATCTCATCAGGAATATCTTCAAAAAGTTTATCTAATGAAGATATCCCTAAATCTTTCATCATTTCTTCAATCTCTTTTTTAGTGTGAGGAATGAACTTCATATTTATTTCCTATATTCAGAGTATGATTTTGCATCCATTAAATCTTTTAATTCTCCTTTGTCCTTTATTTTTATTTTGAAAAGCCAGCCTTTTTCATATGGATCTTCATTTATGATAAATGGATTATTAATTGCTTCTTTATTTACTTCAACAATCTCACCAGAAACTGGTGAATGTATATCTGCTGCTGCTTTGACAGATTCTATTGAAATAACTGTGTCTCCTTTATTTACAACTTTACCAACTTTTGCTTCTTCAAGATAAACTATATCTCCAAGTTTATCTTGAGCATAATCTGTTATACCAACAATTCCTAAATCATCTTCAACTTTTAACCATTCATCACTTCTCTGGTAAAGCAAACCTTCAATTACTTTATACATTCATTCCTCCTTTCTAACTTTTGGTTTTAAAAATGGTTTTTTAACAATTTTTCCAGAAATTTCTCTTTTTCCATCAGTTAATATTAAATCTTCACCAATGTTTCCATATGGAAGATTGACATATCCTAATGCAAATGATTTGTTCAAAATAAATGAGTAATTTCCGCTTGTTACAAAACCAATTTCTTCTTTTTCCTTGCTTAATATTTTAAATCCATGTCTTGCTATGCCACCTTCTGTTTGAATACCAACAAATTTTCTTTTTATACCCTCCTCAATTATTTTTTTTAACGCATCTTTTCCTAAAAAATTCTCTTTGTTCATATCAACCAAAAATTTCTGACCAGATTCAAATGGATTTATACTCTCATCTATATCATTTCCATAAAGCCAGTAACACACTTCAAATCTTAGAGAATCTCTTGCTCCAAGACCACAAATTCTAATATCAAAATATTTCCCTTTGTTTAAAATTTCATAAAAAATTTTTTCTCCTATATCTTTATTCATATAAATTTCGAAACCATCTTCTCCAGTATATCCAGTTCTTGAAATAAGAAGATTCTCTTTAAAAATATCAATATAATCGAATTTAAAATATTTTATTTCATTTAAATCAAAAATTGTAAAATTTTGAATGAGTTCTTGTGCTTTTGGTCCTTGAATAGCAAATTCTACTATATCATCTGATTCATTAATTAAATTAATTTCATCCCATAAATATTTTTTTATATGATTATAATCCTTCTCAATATTTGATGCATTAACAACAAGTAAAATTTCGTCATCATTTATTGTATAGGAGAAAAGATCATCAACAATTCCCCCTTTTTCATTTAACATAACTGTGTATTTTACATCTTTATAATCAGTTTTTTCTATATTGTTTGTTAAAATATAATCAGCAAATTTTTTTGCTTTCCTCCCCTTTATTCTTATTTCACCCATATGTGAAACATCAAAAATTCCAACTCTTTCTCTTACAGCAAGATGTTCATCTTTAATTGATGTATAATAAATTGGCATAAGAAATCCTGCAAACTCTTCAAATCTTGCTCCTAATTTTTCATGGATATTAAATAATGGTATTTTTTTAAGATTTTTCTCCATTTTATCTTCCTCTTAAAAAAAGCCCCAGAGGTTTCTCTGGGGCTTTACATTTTATATTCTTACTCCCTCTTCATGCGTTACTTTTTCAAGTTTTAGAAGGTTTTCAAAATCTTCATCAATCTTTTTCTGAATTTCTTCTATATACTTTTTATTATCTTCAGTAAATAGATGTTTAAATCTTGTTTGAAGCTTTAAAAATTCTTCAATTGGTTTTCTATCTTTTGGCTTAACATTTACAGTTAAAACTCCTTTTTCAATCTCATAAAGTGGCCAGAAATTTGTTTCAGTTGCAAGTCTACTTATTTTCATAGTTAAATTTTCGGGGAAACTCCAGTTTGTTGTACAAGGCATAAGAACATTCAAAAACTTCGGACCTTCAATTTCTAATGCTTTTTTAGCTTTTTTGTATAAATCCATAACATTATAAACATTAGCTTGTGCAATATATGGAATATTATGACCAGCAAATATTTTTACAAGATCTTTTCTCCACTCTTTTTTACCAATTGAAACTTTACCAGCAGGTTGAGTTGTTGATGAAGCTCCAAAAGGAGTTGCACCGCTTCTTTGATGTCCTGTATTCATATAACCTTCGTTGTCATAACAGACATATAAAAAGTTATGTCCTCTCTCAAATGCTCCTGAAATTGCTTGAATTCCTATATCATATGTTCCACCATCTCCGCCAATTGCAACAATATTAACTTCTTCTTTTAATAATCCTTTTTTCTTAAGAGCCTTATAAGCAGTCTCAACCCCTGAAGCAGCTGACCCAGCATTAACAAATGTTACATGTAACCATGGAGTATTCCATGCAGTAAATGGATAAGTGGTCGAAACAACTTCAAGACAACCTGTTGCATTAACAACAACAACTGGTTTTGTGGAGGCAGATAAAACTGTTCTTAATATAGAAGATATTCCACAACCAGCACACATTCTATGACCAGCAACAAACTTCAAACCTTCTCGAGTTTGAAGTTCTGCTAAATCTCTAATTGTTTTAACTTCCATTTATAATCACCTCACTCTCTTAAACCAATACATTTCTCTTCTTTTGAAATTTTTCCAGAGAGAAGTTCTATAAATACATCCTTAATCTGTTGTTTAAAAATATCTCTACCACCAAGACCATAAATATAACTCTGAATGGGTATTTTTTTATCAAGATCATATAAAGCATTTCTGACATCACTATAAAGTGGAGCATTTGCTCCAAAAGAGTATGCTCTATCAAGAACTCCAATTGCTTTAAGATTTTTTAATGTTTCTCTATATTCATCATATGGAAATGGCCTATATAGTTTTGGTTTTAAAAGTCCAACTTTCTTGCCTTCTTTTCTTAAATCATCAACAACATCTTTTGCAGTACCAGCAGTTGATGACATAACAACTATAGCAACTTCTGCATCATCAAGATAATATTTTTCAAAATATGGATAATCTTTTCCTGTTATCTTTGAAAGTTCTTTTCCAACCTCAAGATAAAGTTTTAAAGCATTTTTCATTGCTTCTTGCTCTTGTTTCTTTGTCTCAAAATAGTAATCTGTGAGTTGAAGAGGTCCAATTGTTATTGGATTTTCAAAATCAAATAAAGAGATGTGAGGTTTTCTTTGCCCGACAAAATTGTACATAACTTCATCATCAAAAATCTCTACGACCTCTACTCCATGACTTATGATAAATCCATCAAGACCTACCATTGATGGCAAAAGAACATCTGGATTTTCAGAAAGTTTTACCGCAAGAAACATATTTTCATAGGCTTCTTGAGCATTTTCAGAAAAAATTTCTATCCATCCTAAATCTCTAACAGCCATCATATCTGAGTGATCGCAATGTATATTTATTGGTGCTGAAAGAGCCCTATTTGCAATTGCCATAACAACAGGCAGTCTTAAACCACTTGTTGCTGGAAGAACCTCAACCATCAAAGCTAAACCTTGAGATGCAGAAGCTGACATCGCTCTTACACCTGATGCTGAAGCAGCAGTTACAATTGAAATCGCTGAGTGTTCTGATTCAGGTGTAACAACTTCAGTATCAACAAGACCATCTGCTGCAAATTTTGAAAAAATTTCTACTATTGGAGTTTGAGGTGTTATTGGGTATGCAGCAACAACATCTGGTTTTATCTGTTTCATAGCTTCAGCAACGGCTTCTGCACCAGTTAACGGAATTTTTTTTGATTTTACTGAGGTTACGCTCATTTTTTCACCTCCCATTTCTCTCTTTCCATTTTAATTGCATTTGTTGGGCACTCTTCAGCACAAACTCCACATCCAGTACAATAATCAAGGTTGGTTTCCAATCTTATAACTCCTTTATATATTTTATCTTTCCAACCTTTCACTCCATTTTCATCAATTTTTGTAGGAATTGCCATAACTGGACAATAGTGTACACAAATCATACAATGACTGCACAAATTAGGGTCAAATTTTGGAACAAAACTCCTCCATGCACCTGTTTTATAATCAAGAGCAGTTGATGCAGGAAGAGTACCTCCTATTGGTATCTCTTTCCAACTTTTTCCTAATCCTATTGGACCTTTTATTTTCATGATCTTGCCTCCATATATCCTCTTTTTAAAGCTTCAATATTTTTTTGAACACCATTTTTCCCAATCTTTTCTGAAAATATTTCATCAAGAGCTTTTTCAACAGATTCCAGTTTTAAAATATTTCTTTCTTTTATCAAAGAGCCAATTGTTGGGATGTTTGGTGCTTCTCTTCCAACTGTAGCAATTGATATACCTGTTGCATCAACAGTTATCACTTTTCCATTGAATTTTGTAATTTTTTTAATCTCTTCAGGAGATTTTGTAGTATTTATAATCAATAAACCATTTTCTTTAAGTCCTTTTGTAATTGGGAGAGTAAAGATATAAGTTTCATCAAGAACAATAACAACATCTGGATTTAAAATTGGTTCATGTGTTCTAATTTCTTTGTTCGAAATTCTCGTGTAAGCAACTGTTGGTGCGCCTCTTCTCTCTGAGCCATATTCAGGGAATGCCTGAACTGTTTTTCCCTCGTAAAAAGCTGCATAAGCTAAAATCTGCCCCCCAGTTTTTCCTCCCTGACCGGCTCTACCATGAATCCTAATCTCAAAAAGATCACTCACTTTAGTAACCTCCAATATATTAGAAAAAGATAAATACCAAAATTACACTTATTTCATTATATCACCTAAGAGTTAAAATTTAAACCTGTTTAATTTGTTTATAAAATTAGGTTGTATACTTTTGTAAACAAAATGTTAAATTTAAACCTGAACCTAAATTAATATGAAGAGACACCACCAAAATTAAAAAAAATCTTAACTTTCTCAAAAAATGATATCTTAAGAGGAGTTATCTTTAAGGAAATCCTCACCCCGAAATTTAAAAAATAGTTAACAATGTAGACTGTCTACTTTGTTAACTAAAATAAAAAAGGGCTGGGATAATCCAGCCCTTTATCTGTTACACTGATTTACTAATTAGCAATTTTAATTGAAATTCTTGTTACTCTATCATCAAAGATTATATGATATCTACCTGATGAATAGAAATCTATTATTAAA
>JAAYUH010000126.1 GCA_012517755.1 bacterium
AAAAATTCTTTAATATTTTCTACTCTTTCTGCACTATCATACCAAAGTAAATTTTTCAAATTATTATTATATTGAAAACTATATTTATCTATTTCCGTTTTAACTAATTTCAATTTATAAATATCACCAAATTCTTTCTTTCTTTTTTTAACTAAATCTAATGGGGGATTGAAATATAAAATAAAATTATTTTTTTCTTCAATCTTTTTTGCAATAAATGGTCCTTTTAAGATTAATTTACCAATAGATTTATTATCACCAATTTTTTCTTTCAATTCTATAAGCTTTGTTTCATTATTTTGTATTGATTTATTTTTAATAAATTTCATCCAATCAGAATAATTTATACCTGATTTAGAAATTATTAAACTTCTTATTGCACCTTGAATTGTTGTTGGAGTTGGAGGGAAAAATGATGTTGCTCTTCTATGGATGCCAGCATCAAAAGGCATACACTTTCTAAATAGCATTGAATCGAAAAAATTTATATAAACAATCATTCTACCACCTCGCCTTGAGCGAAAAATTTACCTAACATAAAAATTTCGATTATATCCGTTAAACCCTCCTTTCTATTTTTTCTAATATTTTCTTCAAGAAATTTATATATTCTATCATATAAATTTCCATTTCTATCTTTTGCTTCGACAATCACATTCCTTTTCCATATCTTTTGAAAATGATTTTTGAGAATCTCATCGGGAAAATCAACAAAATCCCTTTCGTCTAAATCATAAGGGAAATTAAAAGATAAAATTTTTTCAGAGAATAAGAAAGTTATTTCTTTTAATAAATCGACAGATGAAATTCCATCTATATACCAAGGCAAATTAAATTCTTTTATTGTTCCACTTTTTTTAATTATTTTAATAGTATATCTATCTCTACCAACATTTTTTGTATCTTTTAAAGCTTTTCTTAATTCTTCAAGAAGAAAGGATAAAGGTTCTTCATAATGTCCAATAACTACTCCCATACTTGCTGTAGCTCTTTTACCCATATATTTTTCAAGAGAAAATGTATCTCTTAATTTTTTGATAACATCTAATAGACTATTAAGTGCCACAAAAGCCATAATATCGTCACCACCTGAATATATAATTTTTCCATAGTTTTCTTCTTCAATGATTTTTCTTGTTTCTTGAATTGAGAATTCAGATAATCTCCTACTTATTTCTCTATGAATTGCTGCAGAAATAGTTTTAGGTGCTTTACCATCTCCCCTATATACATAGCTAATCCAATTAATCTTTTCAATAAAGGATTCAAAAAGATCTGGATTATCTTTTTTCCACTTCTCTATATAATTTGTATTGAAAGTATTTATCAAATCTGGAGTTTTTAAACCTGCTATCCAATCACCAATATTATCACCATCCATATAAATTATTGAAAAATACTTCCCTAAAGAAGGTAAAAAATTCTTTAATTCTTTGAATTCTCTTCTGATTTCGCTCAACTCAGTATTTTTAATTTCAGGATATTCTTTAATAATCTTTTCTGATTTAATAAATTCTTCATCAAAAAACAATGAATCTAACGAAGAAAAATTTTCAAGTTTATCTTTAAATTCATTAATGAATTTTGGTAATGGATGATGTTTAATGGGTATTTTTTTAAAATATTCTTTAAATTTTTCGATATTCTCATTCGTAATTATTTTATTATATAAATCAAGTTTAAATTTAACATTTGCAAATTCAGAAGTTGGTGGAAATTGTTCTTTACCAATTTTATCCTTAAAATAAATTATTTGTGCTAATCTTTTTGTAGTACAAACACTACATAATTTCTCATTATCTTTAAAATTATAAGAAAATTTTTCTCTTAATTTACCCCAAAAAGAATTTATAGTAGAATAGCTATCATTTTTGTTTATATGCATAACTTCTCTTTCTCCACACATATCACATTTATAACCTGGCTCTGGTTTAGTAGAAAAATCTTTTATTAATTTTCTTGAAGACATTAATTTATCTATTAAAAGATGATAGAGAGAGTAAAGATGGCCAGAGTTATAATTATCGAAAACAAAAATATTGTTATTAATTTCATATTTTTTTTCACGAGATTTTAATGTATCATAAAAGTCATAAAAATAAAAATCTTTTAAAAAATTTGACTTTATCATTTTTATATAATCTTCTATATTTTCTTTATTTTTTACTTTTTCTTCATTTTTAAGAGATTGTTGAACCCAGGGTAATGAAACCCAATAAATTTCTGGAAAAGTTTCAATTTGTCTTTCCCAAATTTCATCATAGTAGTTATCAACTGACTGAAATTTATCTTTAAATTCATCATCTTCTATTAATTTTGATTTTATATCTTCCTTTACTTTATCTCTTATATTTTTCCATTCATTTTTTATACTATTTTCTACTGCATTTGCTATATCTTTAACATACTCATCTGGTATAAAACAAAGAAACTCATTAGGTATATTTGCTATTCTTTTTTCTTCATCACCACTTCTTAAATAATTCTCAATTTCCGTATTGTCTATATTATTAAAAATTTTATCCCTAACCCACTCTTTAAATAAAGGAACTATTCTTAAATCAGGGTATATAATATGGTCGGGACCCAATAATTCTACAACCTTTAAAATGCCTTTAAATGATAGATATGATATTAAATAACTGCTAATGAATAAATCCTGGGTTTTCCTGGAAGTTTGTATAAAAGGTTGAACTGGTCCAATAGAAAATAGAAGAAATGAAACATTTGGTAATGAAGTAGAAATAGCACTTGTAGCAATCATATGATCGAAGATTGAATGATCAGGTATTCTTGTATCAGCTATAAAATCATATGGAGACATTTCTTCAATTTCTTTTTTAAGAATTTCTGGTAATAAAATATATAAATAATAAAATACTTTTTTAAATTTGTCATTCTGGTTGCCAATTTTAGAATTTATGTCTTTAAAAACTTTTTTTATATTGTCTTTATTTATAGATTTAGTTAAAATATCATGCCTATCACCTGATATTGGATTTATTCTTTGAAGTGAAAAATCTCTAATATCTGGTAGATTTATACATCTATCAATGCCTGAAGCTATCTGGTCAGACAAATTAATAATGTCTTTTTTATTTTTTATTAATTCAATTAAAGAAGAATCAATCACATACAAATACTCTTTAGAGGCTTCTTCATGAGATCCTTTTAATAAGTTATTTATATATAACATTTTTTCTGGAGGATCATGCAAAAAAGAGACTATTTTATACTTCCAATATGTATCTTCGCTAATTTCTTCAAATCCTAATTTTTTTAATATTTCAATTTTTAAATTATCCATTTATGCCTCCCTAAGAATATCATTAAATTCATATTTTGAAACATTTCCATTCAAATTATTAAGAAATTCATCTATTATATTAATATTTAAATCTTTTCCTTCTAACAATTTTGAAGAGTATAATGTAAATATAACTGGTAAATATCCATTTTTTGATAATTTTATTATTTTGAAAAAAAGTGGAGAAGCTCTTCTTTTCGAAAAAATATCATTTTTTCTCTTATAAGATTCAATTGGTAAACCAAAATTGTATCTATCATAAATATTTATATGTCTTCTATAATCACTATATATTCGCTCAAAATTTTTTAATATAGATGACCAATCGGATTTTAGTTCTTTATAAAATAGAATTTTTCCGCTAACAAAACTTGAATATTCTCTTAAAGAGTAATTTATTGATTTACTATTAGAATAATCTTTATAAAATTTAATTATACTTTTAAATTTTTTTATAAAATCATCCTCATTAATAATATTAAAGTCACTTAAACACACACTTCCAAAACCCCTTCTTGTTCTTGCGCCTAAACCACCAAAAAGTGAAATCAATTTAAAAGTTGCTTCAATAATTTGTGGATCTATATCTTTAAAACTGCATCTTAAAGAAAAATTACCACCATCTTTTATCCACTTAACTCTATGCTCATTTTCTCTGAAAGGAAAAAGAAAATATCTATAATCAATATAACTCATTTTAACAAAACTTCCTTTATCAAATTGATTTATTTTTATTATAATTTTTGATTTCTCGCTTGTACTACCAAAAATATTAGATTCTACTTCATATAGTTTTTTAATATCATCTATGAAACAACCCATCAAGGTTCTAAACCAAAACCTCATTACGCCTTTAATAGAAGGAATTCTAAACTCTTCTTGTTTTTCTGCCCCTCTCATTATAATTGGTGTGATAACATCAAATTTAAATGAATCTTCTTTAAGCACTTTACCCTCCTACAAATATAATATAATTTTCTATGATAAAGAATTTATATTTTCTAAAAATCTTAAATAAAATTGGAAGTTTAAAATTATTTCTAATTTTTAAAATAGAATCTATTATAATACCTTTAAATCTTTTTAATAAATCTTTTTTAATAATAGCTATTTTTATCACCCTTTCCTCCAGTTTTTAAATTATATCATATTTTAAAAATTTAATAAATTAACCTCACACACCTAAGAAATTCAATATATTTGTGGACTTCTTTATATATTTTCTCTGTAATGAATGTAAAAAGAAAATCGTTTTTATGGAATAGGTAAAATAGATGAAGAAGATGAAAATATAATAATCTTTTAATTTTATAAATTTTAATCTAAAATTTAATATATGAATGGAAAAATAAAAAGATTATACAAGAATTTTTTTATAAAGAATTACAATATAATATGTAAAATAGAAGAGCCTATAATTTTCCCAACTTACAAAGGTTCTGTTTTAAGAGGTGCATTTGGAAGAAATCTTAAAAGAGTCTCATGTCTTAATAAAGAGGAGAAAGACTGTTTAAATTGTATTTTTAAAAAAGGTTGTGTTTATTTTTATTTATTTGAAAATGGTATTCAAAATGAAGAATCTCAATTTTTAGAAAATATAAAATTTAGACCACACCCATTTATTATTGAACCTCCCTTGATAGATAAAAATGAATATAGTAGTGGTGAAACTTTTTCATTTAATATTATATTGATAGGTTTAAGAACAGATTCGTACCTTCCTTTTATAATTTCTGCATTAATAAAAATGGGTGAATATGGATTATATAAAACAGGAGAGGGGAAATTTATTTTAGAAAGAATTAAAACAATAGATTCTAAAACAATTTATACCTTGAAAGATGGTTTAATTTTAGATAAAGATAATGAGAGTGATCTTTTAAAAGAGAAAATTTATAGAAAAAAATTTAACAAAATTGAAATAAATTTTTTAACACCAACAAGAGTAGTTCATAGAGGAAAATATTCTTCAAATATAAATTTTTATGTTTTTATGAAATCGATACTTCATAGGTTTTTTACTCTCTCTTCTTTATATAACAATTTTGAAATGAATATAGATAAAGATATTTTATCAAAATCTAAACTAATTGAAATTGAGAGTTCTAACATTAATTGGTATGATTGGGAAACATTTTCAGGAAGACAGAAAACAGAAATTAAACTTGGAGGTGTAATTGGAGAAATAATTTATACTGGTGATATAACATCCTTTTTACCACTAATTACTATAGGTAAACATATACATATTGGAAAAAATACTTCATATGGTCTTGGCAAATATAATTATTTTTTGTTATAATTAACATATAGAACATTGAAAAAAATATGAATTAAAGATAAGCCATTGGAACAAACTTAATTTCTTGAGATTAATATGAATTTTTTTATTACCGAGGGAACCTTGAAAATTAGAGGGATATTTAAAGGTGATATGTTATAATAGGATATCAAAATTAGATATTTTAACTACCTAAAATTTAATAATTTTTCTATATTTCTAAACTACCGAAAAGCGACCGGCATAAGATGATGGTTTCTGAAGGTAGGGTTAGAATTAGTGACTTGACATTAAAAGGATTGAGACTTATTTATTACTTCTACTTTTGTAATTTTTTCTCCATTTAGTTAGAATTGGTGACTTGAGTTTAAAAGTATACAAACT
>JAAYUH010000127.1 GCA_012517755.1 bacterium
ACCTCATCAATATCATCTGAATTATATCCTTTTTCAATAAGTTTCATTTTTAACTCTTTTGAAAAGTAATCTTTTCTTGTAAGGAGTTTAAGTGTATAATTTAAACAATCTATATTCAATTCTCTTTAGTTTCACTCTTTATATTCTCCTCTTTAGGAAAAGCTACTTTTCTTACCTCTTTTTCTATCTCCTTAAGTAACTCAGGTTTAGTTTCAAGAAACTCTATTGAATTCTTTCTACCCTGAGCAATTCTTTCTTCTTTATATGTATACCAGGTTCCACTTTTCTTAATTATATCATACTGAACAGCAGCATCTAAAATACAACCAATCTTAGATATTCCTTTACCATATATTATATCAAAATATGCCTCTTTGTATGGTGGAGCAACTTTATTTTTAACAATTTTTGCTTTTACACTTGTTCCAAGTATACTTTCTCCCTCTTTTATGCTATCACTTTTTCTAATTTCTATTCTTACTGTTGAATAAAATTTTAGGGCTCTTCCACCAGGAGTTACTTCAGGATTTCCAAACATAACTCCAACTTTTTCTCTTAATTGGTTTACAAAAATTGCAACTGTTTTTGATTTTGAAATTGCTGTGTTTAATCTCCTTAAGGTTTGAGACATTAACCTTGCTTGAAGAGCCATAAATTGATCTCCTATCTCCCCCTCAATTTCTGCCTTAGGAACTAATGCTGCTACTGAATCAATTACAATTATATCAATAGCTCCGCTTCTTATTAATGCTTCAGAAATTTCAAGAGCCTGTTCAGCATGGTCAGGCTGCGAGATGTATAATTTCGCAAGATCAACTCCAATTGCTTCAGCATAAGAAGGGTCAAGTGCATGTTCAGCATCAATATACACTGCATAACCACCCTGTCTTTGAACTTCAGCAACTGCTTCAAGTGCAATAGTTGATTTTCCACTTCCTTCCTGACCAAAAAGTTCTATTATTCTCCCTCTTGGATAGCCACCTGCTCCAAGAGCTATATCTAAGGTCAAAATTCCAGAAGAGATAACTTCAGTATCAAGGAGTTCTCTCTTTTCGCCAAGTTTCATTATTGAACCTTTACCAAATCTTTTTTCTATTTCATTTATGGTAGAATTCAACATTTTTTCTTTTTCATCAGCCATTATTAAATACCTCCTAAATTGCCATTTTCTTCAATTTTATCAGATTTTAAAAAATAAAAAAGGTGTTAAAAATTTTAGAAATAAAAATAAGAAAATAGTAAAAAATTTAAGAAGACCAAAAAGAAAAATGATCTCCTTTGTTATTTATATTTATCTATCTCTTCTTTGAGTGAATTGTAGTTTAATAAACCAACTATTGAAGAAATTACCTTTCCTTCTTTAAAAATTAAAAGTGTTGGAAGATTTGTAATATCATATTTTGTAACGATTTCTGAATTCTCTTCATTTTCAACATCAACTTCATAAAATTTTATCTTACCATCATACTCTTTTGCTATTTTTATTAAATGTGGTTCAATCATTTTACAGGGTTGACACCAATCAGCAGTAAATTTAACAATCACACTCTTTTTCTCTTTTATAACTTTTCTTTCGAAGTCTTTTTTTGTTATCCTCTCAAGATGATTCATATGTTTAAATTATAAACTATCTATCCTCAAAAATTTTTATATCCTTAATTTCATCTGGTAAATATTCTATTTTTTCATCTTTATGGTTATGAGGATATTTATAACCCTTCCCCCACCCAAGATTTTCTAAACCTTTTAAAACAGGATTTCTTAAATGTAGAGGAACAGGAAGCTCTCCAAATTGTTCAACAAGTTTAATAGCATTTTCCATAGATCTTAAAACTCTATTATCTTTAGGTGCTTTAGATAGATATAAAACAACTTCAGAAAGAATTAATTTTGCTTCTGGAAGTCCAACTCTTTCAACTGCTTCTGCTCCTGAATTAGTAATAACAAGTGCCATTGGATCAGAAAGTCCTATATCCTCACTTGCTAAGATTATTAATCTTCTTGTGATAAATCTTAAATCTTCTCCTCCTTCAACCAACCTAAAAAGATAGTAAAGTGCTGCATCAGCATTACTTCCTCTTATGCTTTTAATAAGCGCAGATATTAAATTATAATGCTCCTCTCTCTTGTCAAATTTTATTTTTTTTGTTGAAAGAAATCTATTTATATCTTCATAACTTATTTGAACCTCTCTATCACCAACCTCATCTTTCAAACTATCAAGAACATTTAAAATAAATCTTGCATCTCCATAAGAAATTTCGATAAGAAATTTTTTTGTATCTTCATCAATTTTTAAATTTTTCAAATATTTTAGACTTCTTTCAAGAATTTCATTCATCTCATTATAATCATATGGTTTTAAAATTATTAAAAAACATCTTGAAAGAAGAGGTGAAACTATTGTGAAATATGGATTCTCAGTCGTTGCTCCAATTAAAATAATATCTCTATTTTCAACAAAAGAAAGAAGAAAATCCTGCTCTTTTCTATCCAATCTGTGTATCTCATCAATGAATAAAATTGTCTCTTTTTGAAAAAATTCTTTCTCCTTCTTTGCATTATCAATTATAACTCTTAACTCTTTTATTCCTGATTCAGCACCAGAGACTCTAACAAAATTTAAATTACTCTCATTTTTTATAACTTCTGATAGGGTTGTTTTACCAGAACCAGGTGGCCCCCACATTATTATATGAGGTATATCGCCTTTTCTTATTTTTTCTTTAAAGGATTCAGTTAATATCTCTTTGTGCCCTACAAATTCATAAAAATTTTTGGGTCTTAATATTATTGAAAGAGGTTTTTTCATAAATCCTCAATAAAAACATAAAATGCATTTAGAGTTTTTACATCTTTTGAAAACAATTTTTCAGCATAATTTTTAATAAAACTTTTTTCTATTGTCCTTCCTCTCTCTTTTAAAATTTCCCAGAGTTTTATTGTCAAATAAACATCAGTAAGAGATCTATGTTTTTCATATGATTGGATTCCAAAATTTAACAAAGCATTTCTTAAAGAATGTGATCTTAAATTCGGTGCTAAAAATTTACAGATTATAAGAGTATCAGAAACTCTATTGTTTAACTCTTTTCCGATAAATTTTTCAATAAATGGGACATCAAATGAAATTGCATTATGTCCAACAATTGGATTATCATCTATAAAATTTATTAACTCATCTAAAGCCAAATTTAAATCAACTCCTTTTTCATAAATCTCTGAATCTGTTATTCCTGTAATTCTTTTTATTTCATCAGATAGTGATTCTTTTGGATCAATTAATCTTGAAAAAGTATCAACTATTACGCCATTCTCTGCTTTAGCACAACCAATCTCAATTATTTTATGATATTGTGGGTTTAAACCTGTTGTTTCTATGTCTAAAAAATTTAGTTTCATCTTTTTAATTCAACTTCAGCGCTTACATTTTCCAATATACCTTTAATAGGTGGTGAATTTTTTACAACTTTAACATTTATTTTTTTTATTCTTTTATCTTCAAATATCTTTAAGGCAATTTCATTTGTTAGAGTTTCTAAGAGTTTAAAATGAAAATTTTCTATGATATTCTTTGTTTTATTATAGACTTCAGTGTAATCAACAGTATCGAAAAGTTCATCTTTTTTAGGATTTTCAATTTCATAATCTATATCAACTAAAAATCTCTGACCAAGAATTGTCTCCTCTTTTTGAGCTCCATGATATGCATAAAATTCCATACCTTTAAGAAATATCTTCATAGTTTTCTCTCACAATTTTATCATAAACTATAACTCCTCTTTTAACTTCTTTAACATCATGAACTCTTACAATATCAACCCCTCTTTCAATTGAAGCACAAACAGATGAGATTGTCCCCTCAACTCTTTCAATCGGAGGAAGATCAAGAATCTCACCAATAAAACTTTTTCTACTTGGTCCTATTAAAACTGGATATCCTAAAGATTTAAAAATATTTATATTTTTTATTATTTCAATATTCTCCTTTAATCCCTTCCCAAATCCAATTCCAGGGTCTAATATTATATTCTCTTTTTTTATACCAATCTTTTGGGCATAATCTGCTCTCTCTTTAAAAAATTCCAATACATCAGAAATCAAATCTTTATAATAATTTTCTGGAGATTTTCCACCCTTTCCATCTATTGAATGCATAATTACAACTGGTACATTATATTTCTTAATAATTTCTGCCATCTTTTCACTTTTTCTTAATCCCCAAACATCGTTTATCATACCTGCACCAATATTTAAAGCCTCTTCTGCAATCTCTGGTTTAGTTGTATCAACTGAAATTGGAACATCCAACTCTTTTACCATTCTTCTTAGAATGGGGAGAACTCTTTTCTTCTCTTCTTCTATAGTTATCTCATCTGAATTTGGTTTTGTTGATTCTCCTCCAATATCTATTATATCTGCACCCCATTCAACCAGAAGTGTTGCATAATTTAATGCATTATCAATTGATCTTTCTCCATAAAATCCATCTCCTGAAAAAGAATCAGGAGTAAGATTAACTATTCCCATAATATATGTTTTTTTTCCCCATTCAAAAATTCTATCTTTTATTTTTGTTTTTTCTATTTTTTTTGAAAAAAGAACATTCTCTAACTCTTCAGCAAGATTTTTTAAACCAAAAGGTTGTAATTTCAATTTAGGAATTAATTTTTTATATTGATTTAAAGTTCCTATTATTATACATTTTGATTTTCCAGATGAAAGGTTGTATGTATTATGAGGTAAAGCACAATCACCACCTAATGATAGAATCTCTTGCTTCAAAATATTTGCTCCTCTATTATCAATTTCATCAACTTTAATTATTCTCATCACCATTTTATCTTTCATAATTGAAATTCCAACAGGATGAACATCTAAATCTTCTAAAAATTTTTTAATTCTATTTTCATCTATTGATATTATTCTAACCATCAAACTCATCTTTTCCTCTTGAAATCAGGAAAAGAAACTCACTTCTTGTTGATGCATATTTTCTGAAGCCACCTCTTATTGCAGAGGTAACAATTTTACTACCTGGCTTTTTTATTCCTCTCATAATCATACAGAGATGTTCTGCTTCAAGTACAACACCAAGACCAAGAGGTTTTATCTCCTCAAAAAGCATATCTGCTATCTCACTTGTTAATCTCTCTTGAAGTTGTGGTTTTTTTGCTAAAGTATCAACAACTCTTGCAATCTTTGATATTCCTACCAATTTTTCATTTGGGATATAACCTATATGTGCTTGTCCAAAAAATGGTAAGAAGTGGTGTTCACACATTGAAAAAAAAGAGATGTTTCTTAAAATCACCATCTCCTGATGTTTTTCTTCAACAAATCCATTTTTAAGATAAATCCTTGGGTCTTCATACAAACCTTTAAAAATCTCTTCATACATATCTGCTATTCTTTCTGGAGTATCTCTCAAACCCTCTCTTTCCTTATCCTCTCCTATTGCTTCAATAATAAGTTCAACTGCTTTTTTTATCTTATTTTTGTCAAACAACTTTCATCACCTCTCCATTAATTATCACATATTTTATAAAATTCATTCCTACAAAATATGGAATTTTTTTATATGAATCAAGTTCAAAAATTATAAGATCTGCTCTTTTACCTTTTTCAATGCTTCCTATTTCATCAGAAAGATTTAGAGCATAAGCACTGTTTATTGTTGATGCATTTATTGCTTCTTCAACTGTTAAACCCTCTCTTATAACTGATAGAGAGATGATTAAAGGAAAATTGAGTGAAGGAGAAGTTCCAGGATTAAAATCAGTTGAAATTGATAAAGGAACTCCTGAATCAATAATCTCTCTTCCTCTTTTTGGTTCTCTTGAGAAAATCAATCTTTCAATAGGAAAAATTATTCCAACTATATTTTTCTTTCCGAGTATATAAAGTTTTTCCTCTTTAGTTAAATCAATATGAGATACTGAGTTAGCATCGTATTTTATTGCAAGATCAACTCCATTAATATCATTGAATTGATCAATATGTAAAGAGATGTCAAAATTCAAATTCTTTGCTTTATTGAGAATTTTATCGCTTGTCTCAACATCAAATGCTCCTTTTTCTATAAATATATCAATATTGTGGCTTAAATTTTTTTCTATTATATAGGGAAGAACATCAGATAAATCATTCAAAAAAATATCTATTTCTTCAT